>CAXNGL010000262.1:0-4797 GCA_964201515.1 Burkholderiales bacterium | reverse complement strand
CGGAAGTACTCGCGCCGGAACAGCTTCTGCGCCAGATGCCGCCGCGCCTGATGCTCCTCGCCAAAGAGGTTCACCAGCACATCCTTCATCAGGATGGCGCCCTCGTCGTAAAGACCCTGCTTGAGCGTGGCGTTGCGCAGGAACTCGTCGGCTTCCTTGTACTTCGAGACGACCAATGCAGACATTGCGGAAATCCTTTGCGGTGGGCCGTAGCGGGCCGGGGAAGCGACAGAACGCCCATGTTATGGCTGCGTGCCGCTGCCAGTCAAGGCAACCGCGCCCGCGCGCCCCAACCGGCATTGCAATCGGCCGGGCGCAGGTGCAATATCCCGTCGTTCAATGCTCGGCAGCACTGAGAAAACACTGACTAAGGGGCATGCCCCCTTGGTCAGTGTTTTCTTGGGCGGGCGATTCAGCAATCAGGGAGTGAGGAACCCATGCAACTGGAAGCCGGCACACGCGACACCCTGTTCGATCTGCCTTTCTTCAACGACGAGCATCGCGCCTTTCAGCAGGGCGTGGATGCCTTCATGCGGCGCGAGGCCCCGCTGGGCTACGCGCTGAAGCTCGAACAGGACGGCGTCTACCCGGACGAGGCCATGCGCAAGCTCTGCGAGCAGGGCTTTCTGGGCGTGTCCGTACCCAAGGAATACGGCGGCATGGGCCTGGACGCCATGTATCACGCCATCATGATGGAAACCATGTCGCGCCATTGCGACTGCCTGGCCATCACCTATTCCATGGTCACCTGGGGCATCACCAACCTGATCAAGTACGGCACCGATGCGCAGAGGGCCCACTACCTGCCGCTGGCGCTGCAGGGCAGAATGCGCTTCGCCGCCGGCATCACGGAACCCAATGCGGGCTCGGATGCCGCGTCCCTGTCGCTCAAAGCCACCCGCGTGGGCGACAAATATGTCCTGAACGGCCAGAAAATTTTCACCTCCTGCGCCCATGTGCCGGACACCACCATCATCACCTTCGCGCGCACCGACAGCTCCGGACCGAAGCACCGGGGCATCACCGCGCTGCTGGTGCCCAACACCACGCCCGGCCTGGACATCCGACGCCTGAAAGTGCTGGGCCGCACCTCGCCCGGCACCAACGAAGTCTTCTATACCGACGTGGAAGTGCCGGCCAGCGCCGTGCTGGGCGAAGTCGACCAGGGCTGGAAGGTGCTGACCGGGCACCTGGTATGGGAACGTGCCGGCCTGGCGGCGCAATACGTCGGCATGGCACGCCTGGCCGTAGACCTGGCGATCCAGTACGCCAAGCAGCGGGTGCAGTTCGGGCATCCCATCGGCCATTTCCAGGCCATCAAGCACATGCTGGCGAACATGGACGCTGAAGTGGAGGCGGCCAGATTGCTGTCCTACCGGGCGGCCTGGACCGCGGCCGCCGGCAAGGGCTCGATCAAGGAGGTATCCGAGGCGAAGCTGCTTTGCACCGAGGTGCTGCAGAAAGTGACCATGGAAGCCATGCAGATATTCGGCGGTTACGGCCAGATGCCGGAATACCATATCGAACGGCTGTTCCGCGCCGGCAAACTGTCGGTCATCGGCGGCGGATCCAACGAAATGCAGCGCAGCATCATCGGCAAGGAACTGGGCCTGTGATGGCCGCTGCCCATGCGACACCGGCAACGAAAACGGGAGCGAGAACATGAAGCTGGCAAACAGAATCGCCGTGGTCACCGGTGCGGCGCAGGGCATCGGACTGGCCATTGCCACCGAACTGGCCCGCGAAGGGGCGCGCGTGGCGCTGTGGGACCGCGACGCGGCCACCCTGGAGAGCGCTGTCGCAGGGATGGTGAAGGATGGCTTGAGCGCCGTGGCCCAGATCGGCGACGTCGGCGACAGCGCGGTTGTGGACGCGCTGTTCGCGCAGACGGAAAAGCAGCTCGGCCCGGTGGACATCCTGGTCAACAACGCCGGCATTACCCGCCCGGCGATGCTGCACAAGATGACCGACCAGGAATGGGACGACGTCATCCGCGTCAACCAGAGCAGCTACTTCTACACCACGCGCGCGGCGGCGCGTTCCATGAAGGCGCGCAACACCGGCGTGATGGTCAACATCAGTTCCATGGGCGGCGCGCGCGGCGCGCTCGGCCAGATCAACTACGTCGCAGCCAAGGCCGCGGTCATCGGCATCACCAAGGCCGCTGCCAAGGAGCTGGCACGCTACGGCATACGCGCCAACGCCATTGCGCCTGGCACCACGCAAACGCGCATGACCAACAAGGTACTCACCGACGAGCGTTTCCGCGCCACCTATCTGGCCGAGATTCCCATGGGCCGGCCGGGCCAGCCCGAAGAGATCGCCAGAACGGCGCGATTCCTGGCCTCGGACGACGCCTCCTTCATCACCGGCCAGGTCATCCACGTCAACGGCGGGACCTACATCTGATGGCCGCGACTGACCCCGCCTGATTCTTACCCACCGTAGCAAAGGAGGAAAACATGCCATTCAAAATGATTACCGACACCCTGCGCGCCCGCATGCTGCGGACGACTGCAGTTGCGCTGCTGGGCGTGCTCGCCGCGGGCCTCGCGCACGCGCAGGCCTATCCGACCCGCCCCATCACCTTCATCTATCCCTACGCCGCCGGTTCGCTGGTGGACAATGCCTGGCGCGCCACCCTGGTAGAAGTATCGAAGCGACTGGGACAGCAGGTCGTCATGGAGAACCGGCCCGGCGCCGGCGGCCGCACCGGTACCGAAGCAGTGATGAAGGCAGCGCCGGACGGCTACACCCTGGGCGGTGGTGCCAATGCCGTGATCGTCGTGCAGGCCCTGATCGAGCCGCGACTGTTCATCGAACCGGTCAAGCACTACACGCCCGTCATCAATGGCTTCGAGACCTATCTGCTGCTGGTGGCGCGCAACGGCACGCCGTATCGCGACGTCAAGGGCCTGATTGCCTATGCCAAGGCCAATCCCGGCAAGATCAACGGCGGGTCTCCCGGGGCGGGCACCGGCAGCCATCTGAGCCTTTCCATGCTGGCCACCAAGGGCGGCATCGACTTCCCGTCCATCCACTACAAGGGTTCCGCGCCCACGCTGACCGCGATATTATCCGGTGAAGTCGATATCTACTTCGCCGACCCGGGCGCCAAACCCCATATCGATGCCGGCAAGATGCAGGGGATCGCGGTCACGGGACCGCAGCGCTGGGCCTCGTTCCCCAATCTGCCGACCATGCAGGAAGCCGGGCTGTCCGGATTCACTTTCGCGTCCTGGCATTCGGTGATTGCGCCGCCCGGGCTGCCGCAGGACTTGACCACCACCATCAACCGCGCCTTCAACGACGCCCTGAACCTGCCGGATCTGCGCGGCAAGCTCGAAGCCGTGGGCTGGGTCGTCAAGGGAGGCACGCCGGCCGAACTCAACGCGTTGATCAAGTCGGACCTGGACCTGTTCCGCCCCATCGTGCGCGCCGCCAATATCAAGCTCGACTAAAAGTCGAGTCCTTCATCATGCAGTCTTTTTCCCAGATCGATCCCGCCCGCAAGATCCACTTCGGCGCAGGACTGCTTGCCCAGACCGCCGCGATGGTGGACCAGATCGAAGGCGCCGGCGGGTCGAAGCGCAGCGGCCGGGTGCTGGTGGTGGCCGGCGCGCAGATGGCGAAAAGCCCGCTGCTCAAGCGGCTGCTGGATACTCTTGGAGACCGCGTCGGCGCCGTGCTCACGGGCATCACGCCGCACTCCGGCCCCGATTGGGTGCGCAAGGGCCTGGCCATGGCCGGCCAATGCAAGGCCGACGTGATGGTCAGCATCGGCGGCGGCAGCACCCTGGACACGGCCAAGATCATCGCGCTCGGGGCACTCTTGGGCGGCGACATCGCCGACCTCAGGATCAAGCCGCCCTTCAATGCGGCGCTCAATGCGCAGAAAATGCTGGCCCCGGTGCTGACCCATATCTGCATCCCCACCACCGGCGCCGGCTCTGAAGTCACCCCCGGCGGCGGCCTGCGCGCGCCCGACGGCAGCAAGTGGATCTACTGGCATGTCTCCATGCCGCCGCAGATCATCCTCCTCGACCCGGAGGTCGCCGCCACCACGCCGGTGGACATCGCCGCGGGCAGCAGCATGAATTCGCTGGCGCATGCCGTGGAGGCGCTGTACGCAGCCAACCGGCAGCCGGTGACCGATGCGTTCGCGCTCGCCTCCATGGAAAAATTCGGCCGCTGGCTGCCGCAACTGGTCAAATCTCCCGGGGACATTGAAGTGCGCGGCGAGATCCAGCAGGCCTGGCTGCTGGCCGGACTGTCGATCTGCAACGCGCGCGTCGCCCTGCACCACGCCATGTGCCATTGCCTCGGTTCAAAGTTCGACGTCTCCCACGGCAGTGCCAATGCCATCATGCTGCCGCACGTGATGGAATTCAACCTACCCGCAGCCGAACTGCCGCTGGCCCGCGCCGGACGCGCGCTCGGCCGCAGCGGCACCGATGCCCAGGCCGCACGTGGCGCCATCGAAGCAGTGCGCGAGTTCCAGGCCGCGCTGGGCGTGCCCACGCGGCTGCGCGACGTCGGCGTGCCGATGGAAGGGCTGGCGGCGGTGGCCGAACACGCCATGCAGGAACGCGGCACCCACTTCAATCCGCGCAAGGTGCAGCCCGAGGACATGCTCGAGCTATATCGCGCCGCCTGGTGAGACCCGCTTCGACGTTCCGGGGCAGCAGGCAAACATCGCCGAGGTCATCGCCAATCTCAGCGCCTCCACCGGCAAGTTCCGCGCCGGCCCTGCCTATACGCGGGGCGGTCGGTTCGCCCATCAATCCGCTGGCGTTG
>CAXNGL010000261.1:0-4804 GCA_964201515.1 Burkholderiales bacterium | reverse complement strand
GTCGCGCGGATTTGCCGACTGGATCGAGGTTGATGTGAAGGAACTGAAGGGAAAGTTCAAGGCGTTGCCGCAACGTTCCGAACTGCCTTCCAATTTCAACGAAAGTCTCGTCGTCGAGCTGTATTCGAAGTAAGCGAATTTGGAACTGCCAGTGCGCACCGCCGTTCTCGGCGGGCGCGAAAAATAGCCCGTATATCCCCGGGGGAAAGCGTACATGCAAACCAGTGGATTCCTGAAGCCGCGCATCATCGACGTCCAAACCGTCGCTCCCAATCACGCCAAAGTCATCATGGAGCCCTTTGAGCGGGGCTACGGCCACACGCTGGGCAACGCGCTGCGTCGCGTGCTGCTGTCCTCGATGCCGGGTTTTGCGGCGACCGAAGTGCAGATTGCAGGCGTGTTGCACGAGTACTCGACCATTGAGGGGGTCCAGGAGGACGTCGTCGACATCCTGTTGAACCTCAAGGGTGTAGTGCTCAAGTTGCACAATCGCGACGACGCCATGCTGACTTTGAAGAAGAAGGGGGACGGCATCGTCACGGCAGCCGATATCGAGGCAACCCACGACGTCGAGATCATCAACCCGGAGCATGTTATTGCGCACCTGTCTCCAGGCGGCAAGCTTGAGGTCCAGATCAAGGTGGAAAAGGGCTGCGGTTACCTGCCTGGTAACGTTCGCATCGTGTCCGAAGAATCGAAGGGTGTCGGAAGCATCGTTCTCGATGCGTCGTTTTCGCCCGTGCGTCGCGTGTCCTACGCGGTGGAGTCCGCGCGCGTCGAGCAGCGCACCGACCTGGACAAGCTGATCATCGACATCGAGACCAATGGCGCGATCGAGCCCGAAGAGGCGATCCGCTACGCCGCGAGAATCCTCGTCGACCAGTTGTCCGTGTTTGCGGCCCTCGAGGGAACGGCCCCGGTCACGGAAGAAAAGCAGACACCGCAGGTCGATCCGATCCTGCTGCGCCCGGTTGATGACCTGGAGTTGACCGTCCGTTCGGCTAATTGCCTGAAGGCCGAGAACATTTACTATATCGGCGACTTGATCCAGAGGAGCGAAACCGAGTTGCTCAAGACCCCTAACCTGGGTCGAAAGTCCCTGAACGAGATCAAGGAAGTTCTCGCCTCGCGCGGGTTGACTTTGGGAATGAAGCTTGAGAGCTGGCCACCGCTTGGCCTCGAGACTGCGCGCGGCTGAGCCGCGCAAGCCTAACGAAACAAGATAGAAAGAGGCAAATACCATGCGCCACCGCCTAGGACTGCGCAAACTCAATCGCACGAGCAGCCATCGGCTCGCGATGTTGCGCAACATGACCAATTCGCTGCTGACGCACGAAGTCATTACCACGACGCTCCCCAAAGCCAAGGAGCTGCGTCGCGTCGTCGAGCCGATGATTACCCTTGGCAAGACGCCCAACCTGGCCAATCGCCGCCTGGCTTTTGACAGGCTTCGAGACCGCGATGTGGTCACCAAGCTGTTTGGCGAGCTTGGTCCGCGCTACGCAACGCGAAACGGCGGCTACCTTAGGATTCTCAAGTTTGGATTCCGCAAGGGCGACAATGCGCCTATGGCCCTGGTTGAGTTGCTTGACCGGCCGGATGAGACTGCAGAGGCGAAGTCTGCGGAATAAAGATCTGCTGGAGGCGAAAAAAAGCCGGGGCGACCCGGCTTTTTTATTGCCTGATTCGCGTTGCACTGGCGTGTCGTGACGAGAACGGCTTGAATGCGCCGCACAGCATGACCGTAGCCCACTTTGCGCATGGCCATTGCTGCGATGGTCCATTGCGTTGCTATTCCTTCCTATAGCAACAGGATCGCACGGTAGTCATTGACATTGGTGCGCGTAGGCCCGGTCACGACGAGCCCACCGGTGGCGTTGAACAGGCTCCAGGCATCGTTATTTCCCAGCATGTCTCGCGGTTCGAGCGCATGGCTCCTCGCCATTGCCCAAGTGTCGGGGGTGAGGATGGCCCCGGCATTTTCTTCCGATCCGTCGATCCCGTCGGTGTCGCAAGCCAGGGCCCATGCCCGCGGCAGGTCTTCCAGCTCCAGTGCGAGGGAAAGCAGGAACTCGCTGCAACGGCCTCCCCGACCCGGCCCCCGTACCGTGACCGTGCACTCACCGCCCGACAGCAGCGCCACCGGGGGAGCCCAGGGCTCGGAGTGGCGCACCACCTGCCGCGCAATGGCCGCCTGCATTTTGGCGATCTCAGATGCCTCACCCGTCACGCTGTCGCCGAGCACGGCGCAGGTAACGCCGTGCGCGCGTAAGCACTCCGCAGCACCTTGCAAGGCATGTTGCGACGTGGCGATCACCTTGTTATTGACCTGCGCAAACAGGCGGTCACCTGGCTTTGGCGTCTCGGCGACATCACCCCGCGCCCCATTCTGCAGTCGCTTCATGACGGCGGGAGGGGCATCGAGCCGGTACTGTTCCAGCACGCGTAGTGCATCGGCAAAGGTCGATTCGTCTGGCGCGCACGGGCCAGAGGCAATGCTCGAAGGGGCGTCTCCGCTAACGTCCGAAATGATCAACGCGAGCACGGGTGCCTTGCAGGCCGCGGCCAACCTGCCGCCAAGGATGCCGGACAGGTGCTTGCGAACGATGTTCATCTCCTGCACCGGCGCGCCGCAGCGGAGCAACTGCCGGTTGACCGCCTGCAGGTCGGCAAGGTTGACGCCCTCTGCCGGCACCGTCAGCAGGGATGACCCGCCTCCTGACACGACCACAATCAGGAGATCGTCGCGCGAGAGGCCGCGCGCCAGCTTCATTACCTGGCTCGCGGCGCGTTCCCCGGTGGCATCCGGGACCGGGTGCCCGGCCTCGATGACCTTGATCCTGTTGGTCAATAGGCCATGGTTGTAACGTGTGATCACCAGTCCCCCGAGAGCTGCCTGAGCGGGCCATGACTGCTCGATCGCCAGCGCCATGGCGGCGGCTGCCTTCCCCGCTCCGAGAACCAAGGTACGGCCCTTTGGGGGTGGTGGCAGATGCGACGGAACGACCAAGAGCGGATCCGCCGCCGACACGGCGGCCTTGAAGCTTTCGAGGAGCAGGCTGCGCGGGTCTGGTCGCCAACCGGTCATGCGTGCACCCAGTGCCTTGAAATCGAGTCGCAGGGGGTGGATTCGCTTGGCATCAGGCTGCCATCATTCGCAAGGCGGCGTTGAACAAGCTGCTTCCAGGCTCGCTCATGCGCTCGAGCACGGTGAAATGATTGTCGCCGGGGCAGGGGATGTCCTCGCTCAGCACGCCTCGCCAGCGTTCCGCGATCAGGCGGTTCTGGGTGTGGAACCCGGCGTTTTCGTCACTGCCAACCGCGGTGAACAGCGACGCGTCGGTGGCTGGCGGCAGGAACGCCGGGCTTACGGCAAGCGCCGAGCGAATGGTCAGGCGGACATCGTTATTGATGCTGGGCGTCTTGGCGATGTCACGCAGGTCGTAGAGGCCGGAAACCGACAGCGCGCCCTGCACCACCTTGGAAGGCAGATCTACGGCAACCTTGGGCCACAGGCAGGTCAGCAGCATCGTCGCAAGATGGCCGCCGGCGGAATGTCCGGCCACATGGAGGCGCCCTGGGGGTGCTCCGAAGTTGCTGCCGTTGCGATGCAGCCAGGCGGTGGCCTGCACCATCTGCAGCACGATGTCCCGGATTCGCACTGCCGGGCAAAGCGCGTAGTCAGGAATTGCGACCGTAATGCCAGCATCCGTGAACGCGCGCGCGACAAATGAGAAATCCGCCTTGCCAAAGGCGCGCCAGTAGCCTCCGTGGATGAACATCAGCAGGGCCTTGCTGTGCCCCTTGGCGCGGAATATATCCATGCGTTCACTGGGGAGGGCGCCGTAGGGCACGTCAAGGTAGGCAGTAAGGCCGGCGCGAGCCTGCGCGGACCGGGCCTGCCAGCGCGCGATGATGGCCGGCGCCTCGGCGACGGTCAGGCGCGGGTTGTAGAGCATGTCGTACGAAACCTTGTCAGCTGTCATCGGCATTCCCGACTGTGGAAGATTGGTGACGATGCGGATTATGCGCCAGCATGTGCGCCGGGGCGTTTGCTGCGGCCGGAAGATGTCCTGCGATGGCGCAATTCGGCTGAACGCCCCGGGTAAAATGCGCGCATGCGTTGCCATCGACTCCTTATCGCGCCGCTATTGGCATTGGTTGCGCTTGCCATGGCTGGCGCGGCCACGGCGCAGGTGCCCGGTGGCGCGGTTTCCTCGCCAGCGTCGAGTTCGAGCACGCAGTTCTTCGAGGCCATCGAAAGTGGAGACCTGCCGCGCGTGGAAGCGATGGCAAAAACCGGCATTCACTTGTCGGCGCGAAACGACGATGGTGAACCTCCGCTCTTCGTCGCAGCCGACAAGGGGCAATTGCACATCCTGCGCGCGCTGATTGCCGCGCGTAGCGATCCGCGAGGACGCACGCGCAATGGCGAAACGGCCTTGCATGCTGCGGCGATGCTCAGCGACCCGGACTTTGTGCGCAGCTTGCTAGAGGCCGGCGCCGAACCCAATACCGTCAACCTGGACGGAGAAACGCCGCTCGCGTGGTCGGCCATGACCGGCACCTTGCGCGCGGCCGAAGCCTTGCTGGAACGGGGGGCTTTGGTCAATGCTGCCGACGATCGTGGCAATACGCCATTGCACGGTGCCGCAGCCTCCGGTCATGTCTCCATGGTGGCGTTGCTCCTGTTACGAAAGGGCGACCCGGAGCGGCGCAATCGCGAGGGGCGTACCGCGCTGGATCTGGCCCGTGAGCGCGGAGAAAACGAAGTGGCCAAACGCCTGAGTGAGGCGCGGCGTTG
>CAXNGL010000260.1:0-4808 GCA_964201515.1 Burkholderiales bacterium | reverse complement strand
GGCGCGCAATGCGGTCCGGGCGAATGCCGGCGTACATGCTTGAAATACTGCCGCCCATGCTGTGCCCGACCAGCAGCGCTGGCGAATCGTGCTGGAAGTGGGCGAGCAGGTGGTCCAGGTCTCCGATGAAGTCGTGGAACCAGTAGGTGTCGGCGCCCGACCATTGCGACAGGCCATAGCCGCGCCAATCGGGCGCCCGCACATGCCAGTCTCCCTTGAGCGCGTCGACGAAGAACTGGAACGATGCCGACACGTCCATCCACCCATGCACGAGGACGAGCTTCGGCGCTCCGGGCCGGCCCCAGCTGCGCACGTGGTACTTCAGGCCGCGGATGTCGACGAAGAGCGATTCACTGGGTTTCACGCAGTTTCCGATCGGACTGATTTGTCACAGTAATTGGGGTGGTTCATCCATGAGCGCCACCTGCTCGCGCAATTCCAGGATGCGGTCCTGCCAGTAGCGCTGGGTGTTGAACCACGGGAAGGCGGCCGGGAATGCCGGGTCCTCCCAGCGCCGCGCAATCCACGCCGAATAGTGCAGCAGGCGCAGCGTGCGCAAGGCTTCAACGAGATGCAGTTCAACCGGATCGAAGTCATGGAAGGCCTTGTAGCCGGACAGGAGGTCGCGGAACTGGCGGGCCATCGCGTCCTGCTGGCCGGACACCAGCATCCACAGGTCCTGCACCGCCGGTCCCATGCGCGCATCGTCGAAATCCACGAAGTGTGGCCCGCCGGTATTGGCCTTCTCGTCCCGCTCCGTCCACAGCACGTTGCCGACGTGGCAGTCGCCGTGCAGCCGGATCATGGCCACGTCACCGGCGCGCTCATAGCAGCGTTCGATGCCCTCCAGCGCTTGTTGTGCCACGCTGCTCCAGGTGTCCTCGAGGTCTGCCGGGATGAACTCGTTGTCCACCAGCCACTCGCAGGGCTCGAAGCCGAAGGTCTCCACGTCGATGGCGGGCCGCTCCTCGAACGGCCGAAGGGCACCCACCGCGTGGATCCGGCCGATGAAGCGCCCCATCCACTTCAGGGTGTCGCTGTCCTCCAGTTCAGGTGCGCGCCCGCCGCGCCGCGGATAGACGGCGAATCGAAAGCCATCATGGGTGGCCAGGGTGGCAACGCCGCCAACGGTTTTGCCGCCGTGGAGCGGGAGCGGTGCGACGACGGGGAGTTCGCGACCGGCCAGTTCGGCCACGAAGGCGTGCTCTTCGGCGATCTGCGCATCGCTCCAGCGATCGGGCCGGTAGAACTTCGCCACCACGGATTGCATGGGTTGCGCTTCGCCCGCCATTGGCTCGTCCAGCCACACCTGGTAGACGCGGTTCTCATAGCTGTTGAGGCCGAGCAGTCGGCCGTCGCCATGGAATCCCGCGCTGTCCAGCGCATCGAGCACGGTGTCCGGCGTGAGCCTCGAGTAGGGATGGAGGCTGCTGCCATGCGGCGCGCCAGGCGATTTGACTTTCATGGCGTATTGTAACGGCCACATGGGTCAAGCCAGGCTGGCGCCAGTCTTCGATCCGCGTGACGCGTGCTTTCAATCCTCAGGCGCTGGGAATGAATTCCTGGTCGTCCTGATGCTCGCGCTCGAACTGGATGAATTCGAAATAGCCGCAACGATTGCCATTGGGGTAGGTGCGGCATACGCGGGGACGGGCGGCGTAGACGGTGCAGCGCCGCTCGTCCTGGTCGAAGAACATGCAGGTGGTGGCGTAGACATGGTCCTTCTTGTGGCGCAGCACGGTAATGTCCTTGCCCTCGGACTTGACGACCTTGAAGTAGCGCTTGCGGGCTTCAGCGTCGGTCACCTGAAAATGTCGTGCCAGCCTGCCGATGTCGTAATCGGATGCCTCGATGTGGTCGTAACTGCAGCAGTAGCCGGGACACTTGGCGCAGTCGTATTTGATTTTGGTCACGCAATTCCCATGTGGAAAAAGTGGCGTTTATAACAGGTTCGGCGGTGCGTGCAAAATGATCGATGCGTGACTGATTCGTGGCCCAACCGTGAGCGCGGCGATGGATGCCGTGAAAATGCCATAATGAACAAGCTGATCAGGTTGTGTTCGTTCGTTTCCAACGGCCATTCTTGAGAGAGGAATCATCATGTTCAAGCGTATTCTTGTACCGGTGGACGGAAGTGTGACCTCCGGACTCGGCATTGCCGCTGCCGTGCGGCTGGCCAAGGACCAGAAGGCCCGCATCCGGTTGATCCACGTCGTGGATGAACTCGTGCTCATGTCCACGCCCGAGGCAGGCATGCTGGTGGGCGAGGCCATCGACATGTTGCGTGATGCCGGCAAGGCAATTCTCGCCAAGGCCGTGGCCCGGGTGCGCAAAGCCGGCATCGTCGCCGAATCCACGCTGGTCGAGAGTGTGGGTGGCCGTGCTGCCGACCTGATCGTGCGCGACGCAAAGAAATGGAAGGCCGACATCATCGTGCTTGGCACGCATGGCCGACGCGGTCTCAAGCGCGTGGTGATGGGAAGTGATGCCGAAGAAGTGGTGCGCAACACCAGCATCCCGGTGATGCTGGTGCGCTCGCCGGGCAAGCGCCGCTGAGGCTGCATCGCGCGCGGGCATGGGCAGCGGCCGCCAACATGTGCTGACGCGCCTGTTGCCGTACCTGTTGCTGGTTCTCTGCAACCTGTTCTGGGCCGGCAACTGGGTCACCGGGCGCGCGGTGCGCGAATCGTTCGGTCCGGTGGCATTCAATTTCTGGCGCTGGGCGATTGCGATACTCGTGCTGGCGCCCTTCGTGCTGCCGAAAGTGCTGCGCCAGTGGCCGGACATCCGCCGGCATTGGCAGATCCTCGCCGCATTGGCCGTGTGCGGCGTGGTGATGTTCCAGTCGATGATCTACCTGGGGCTGCGCAGCACCAGCGCCATCAATGCCGTGCTGATCAATTCCACGCTGCCAGTCTCGATGATCCTGATCTCCTGGCTGATCCTGCGCGACACCGTTACAGTTCGGCAGCTGGTTGGGCTCGTTGTGTCAATGGTGGGCGTTCTGGTCATCGTGACGCGAGGTGAAGTGACGCACTGGGAGGACATGCGCTTCGCCATGGGCGATTTCTGGATCCTGCTGGCCATGCCGGTATGGGCGCTGTACTCGGTGCTGCTGCGACGCAGGCCGCCGGAGCTTGGCGGCATGACCCTGGTGCTGGTCCTCGCCATGCTGGGCCTGCCGCTGCTGGGGCTGGGCTATGCCATCGAGTCGATCTGGATACCGCAGCAGATGCCCGGCCTGCCGGCGCTGGCCGGTGTGCTGTATGTCGGACTGTTTGCATCGGTGGCGGCCTTCGCGTGCTGGAACGCCGCGGTTGCGGCGGTCGGGCCGAATGTGGCCGGCTTTTCGATTCACCTCTTGCCGGCGTTCGGTACTGTGCTTGCAATTGCGGTTCTTGGCGAGCGCTTTGAGGTCTTTCACGTCTGGGGAGTGCTCGGCATATTTGCCGGCGTGGCGATGGCAACATTGGGAAAGCGCTGCTGAAGCAGGCGTCAGGGTGGTGATATCAATGGCAGTAATTCTTTGGTATAGTCAATAAGGATATTGGATACCATAAAATATTGTCAGTATTAAATACGCATTGAGTTGGCACCGGTGTCGATGGCATCCGCGTCTGAGCGGCACCGATCCGCAGGGCTCCACGCCGGAAGAAACGCGGTGCATCTTCGCTGCGGAACTCAAGGCATGGGCCGACCTCGCGCGGCTCGCCAACTACGCCCCGCAGTAGCGAGGGGGCAAGGGGATTGCATCCCCCTTTTTCAATACCCGGCTAGTCGTTCCAATAAGACGGGTCGTCCTTGGAGCGCACGCCATACTGGTACACGTCGGGGCTGGCGGGCGGGGCAACCTTGCGGGTGTCGCGCCAGTCGCGGATGAACTTGCGGTGGGCGATTTTCCACACGCCATTGCGCCGCTCCAGGCGGTCGATGTAGCGCCCGCCGGAGCAGTCGAGATATTCGCCGCTATCGTCTCTGCGCTTGAGCACCGGGGCGACGTAGCACTCGGTACGGGCCACATCGCCGTCGATGCGAAAGCGGAAGTTCGAGATGGGGTGCATGCTGGAGATGTAGTTCTTCAGCAGGAAGGGAACTACCCACTCCACGAAGTCCTTTGCCGCGCCCTTGAACACGCCGTGGTCATCGGTTCCGTCTTCGTGAAACGTGGCGCGGATGCCGTCGGCATCGCAGCGGTCGACGGCGTGGCAGTAATCGAACAGCACTTTCTGGATGGCTTGCTCGTCGAGCAGGCGCTGAATTTCCGGTGTTTGCGGCATGCGGTGTCTCCTTTGGCAGTAACGTAGTGCGCTCTGTTGTGTGATCGGACGCGGAACTGCTTCGACGCCGCGTCGCGGTCGGCGAGCGAACTTTACCGCAAGCCCCATTTCATTGTTTCGTTCGCTCGAGGACAAGCGCTCGGATATTCGCGGTAGCATCGCCGCCATGAGGCGGTCGAAACGAGGGCGAGGCATGTGGCGGGCCGCCGTGCTGGCACTCGCACTGATGCTGGGCGCGTGTGCCGCCAGGCTGCCGGTGGACGGTGGCGGGTTCGACGACAGTTTCGATCCGTCGTGGATGACCGTCATTCCGGTCGATCGTTCTTCGTTGTCCGGGTTCTGCGTGCGGCAAGACCGCCAGAGCCTGCTTGGCTGCGCGCGTCCTTACAACGACAGCCGAATATCGGCTCCCATCGAGCCCGGCGGCGACGGGGGAGAGAGGCTGCGCGCGGATCTTCACATCGATGCCGCGCGCAGCGATGCCCTTGGTGGGCGCGGCAGCTGCATCATCTACGTGGCGCGCGATCTGGT
>CAXNGL010000259.1:0-4844 GCA_964201515.1 Burkholderiales bacterium | reverse complement strand
ACAGGCGGCGTTCGACGCGGGCGATTGCGGTCGGCGACGCGATGTCGGTGAGCCGGTTGGACACCACCGGCCGCTTCAGCCACGCATTCACGTTCAGTTTCGAGCTCATGCACCCCTCCTGATTTTTCCGGTAATCATGCTGGGGAAGGTCCTCGGCACCAGCGCCACCATCAGCACGTGGACCGCGACGATCAGCACCATCAGCGCCATGGCAAGAAAGAGCGCTATGCGCGCGCCCTGGAAGCCGCCGAAGAGCGCGGTGATTTCCTGCAGTTGCACGGGTTTCCAGATCGCCAGCCCGGACAGCACCAGCACGATGATGGCAAGGATGAGCGCGATATAAGCGGCCTTCTGCGCGGCGTTGTACACGGTCAGGTCGCCGTGCGACAGGCGGCCGCGCAGCGCGGACAGCACATCGGACAGAACGGCTTTCGGCGTCACCGGCAGCAGCCTGCGCCGGAAATGCCCGCCGAAGATGCCGTAAGCCAGATACACCAGCCCGTTGGCCGCCAGCAGCCACATGGCCGCGAAATGCCACTGGATCGCCCCCGCCAGCCATTCCCCGATGGTGATTTGGTCCGGGATGACGAAATCCCAGATGGGTGACGCGTTATAGATCTGCCAACCGCTGGTGACCATGATGAAGATGGCCACGGCATTGAGCCAATGTGTCACGCGTATTACACCGGAATGGACCCGAACCCAGTTGCCGGTCAATGCTTTTTCGGCCATGTGGAATACCCCCCTCTTGCGATCAGCTGAGCCCTTTTGTCGCACCCTGGCGCCTTTCCTTACATTTAGCCTGCTGCAACCCGCTCGGCACACTTGTTGCGGATCATTGCGCATGGCAACGCAAACCCCTCGCATCAAGGTGCTGCTGGTCGATGACTCCCCGGAGCGCACCGCCATCCTGCGCGCCGCGCTGGAGAAGGCGCGCTATCGCGTGGCGGCGGTGCTGGAATCGCCGCTGGAACTGCTGAAGGCAGTCGAGGCACATGCGCCCGACATCATCATTATCGACACCGATTCGCCGTCCCGCGACGTGCTGGAGCATGTGGTGATGGTCAGCCGCGACCAGCCGCGACCGATCGTCATGTTCTCCAGCGATGGCGCGTCGGAGGCCATCCGCGATGCCGTGAAGGCGGGCGTTTCCGCCTACATCGTCGATGGATTGGCGGCCGGGCGCGTCAAAGGCATCATCGAAGTGGCAGTGGCGCGTTTCGATGAATACCAGCGGCTGGTCGCCGAACTGGCCGAAGCCAACCTCAAGCTATCGGAACGAAAACTGGTCGACCGCGCCAAGGGCATCCTCATGAAAAGCCGCGACTACTCGGAGGACGAGGCGTACCACGCACTGCGCAAGCTCGCCATGACGCGCAAGAAGCGCATGGGCGATGCGGCAAGAATGGTCATCGATATGGAAGACCTGCTCGGTTGAGCCACTCGATCCGGCGTGGTCTGCGACGTGAAATACATCGCTCGTTCAGCTTTTTGAATGCCGCCGATAAGTGCAGGCGACCCGATTTGTGCACCGCAACAGTGCATCTCGCTGCGTAACCGCGTTCTTGACGTCAGCACCAGCTAACATATTTATCTAATTGATAATAAACATTTTTTAGACAACCCCTGGATCCGCAACCCCGTCTTGGCACAACTGTTGCGATAAGCATCCCAAGCCCAACGCTGGGCCAATGTGAACAAAGGCGTTCACCACCCGTAGCAGCGCGAGGTTCCTCCTCCTCTCCTCGCGCTGCCTCGGACTGGTGGACGCCTTTTTATTTTTTTCCGTTGCGGAGATGACAATGAATGAAAAACGCTTGCCCGAATCGAGCATCGCAGACAGCACACCGGATGTCGCGGCACCGGCTACCGGCACGTCCAGCCTACTGGTCCAGCCCGTGCAGGCTCCTGTCACCGCAGCGCGCCGCGACTTCCTCAAGCAGGCGGGCGTGCTCGGCGCCGCGGCGGGAATCATGAGCTTCATTCCCGACGCCATCCGCGCCGGCGCCTGGGCCGCGGGCTCGGACGCCCCCGAGAAAAAGGAGATCAAGATCGGCTTCATCCCGCTCACCGACTGCTCGTCGGTGGTGATGGCCTCGGTGATGGAGTTCGACAAGAAGTACGGCATCAAGATTATTCCCACCAAGGAAGCCTCATGGGCCGGTGTTCGCGACAAGCTGGTCAACGGTGAGTTGGATGCAGCGCACGTGCTGTACGGCCTGATCTACGGCGTGCAGATGGGCGTCGGCGGGCCGAAGAAGGACATGAACATCCTCATGAACCTGAACCACAACGGCCAGGCCATCACCCTGTCGAGCAAGCTCAACGAGAAAGGCGTGAAGGACGGCGCCAGCCTGAAGAAGCTCATCGACACCGAAAAGCGCGAATACACCTTCGCCCACACCTTCCCCACCGGCACGCACGCCATGTGGATCTACTACTGGCTGGCAGCGCACGGCATCGACCCGTTCAAGGACGTGAAGACCATCACCGTGCCGCCGCCGCAGATGGTGGCCAACATGCGCGTCGGCAACATGGACGGCTTTTGCGTCGGCGAGCCGTGGAACAACCGCGCCATCGTCGACAAGATCGGTTTCACCGCCGAGACCACGCAGGGCATCTGGAAAGACCATCCGGAGAAGACGCTCGGCACCACCGCCGAGTGGGTGCAGAAAAACCCCAATACTGCACGCGCCATCACGGCCGCCATCATCGAGGCCGGCAAGTGGATCGACGCCTCGCTCTCGAACCGCCAGAAGACAGCGGAGGTGGTGGCCGACAAGTCCTACGTCAACACCGACAAGGACGTGATCCTCGCGCGCATGCTGGGCCGCTACGACAACGGCATCGGCAAGACCTGGGACGACCCCAATGCCATGAAGTTCTTCAACGACGGCTATGTCACGTTCCCGTACCTGTCCGATGGCATGTGGTTCCTCACCCAGCACAGGCGCTGGGGGCTCCTGAAGGAAGACGTCGATTACCTCGCCGTGGCCAAGAAGGTGAACCGCATCGACATCTACAAGGAAGCGGCCTCGCTGACCAAGACCTCGCTGCCCAAGGACCCGATGCGCTCGGCCAAGATGATCGACGGCGTCACCTGGGACGGCAAGGATCCGAAGAAATACGCCGGCTCTTTCAAGATCAAGGTTGCATAGACAAAAGGTGAACCCATGATTGCTGCCACCCTGTCATCCGCCCTGCCGCCAGAGAGGGCGCCGGCTGCAAAGACCGCCAACACAGTCGCAGCCGCCGCCAACGAACCCGTCGCCCCGCCCCCGGCCCCGGCCATCAAACCCAAATCCTCCCAGGCGTCGCCCCCCCATTCGGCGCACGCGACCGTGGAGGACGGCGCAGTGCTGTACCTGCGCGCCAAGGCACCTGACTGGGTGCCTCGTGTCATTGCCATGGCGCTGGGGCTGGCCATCTTCGTAGCATTGTGGTCGGTCCTGTCCAAACTGGGCGGGCAACTCCCGACGCCGACGGCGACGATGCATTCTGCGATCGAACTCTTCAGCGACCCGTTCTACCGCAAGGGGCCCAACGACCAGGGCATCGGCTGGAACATCCTCAATTCCCTCGGGCGCGTGGGCATCGGTTTCGGCGCGGCGGCGCTGATCGGCATCCCGCTGGGTTTCCTGCTCGGGCGCTTTCGCTTCCTCTCCGACATGGCGGCTCCCATTATCTCGATGCTGCGCCCGGTGAGCCCGCTGGCCTGGTTGCCCATCGGCCTGCTGGTGTTCAAGGCCGCCAACCCGGCCGCCATCTACGTGATCTTCATCTCCAGCATCTGGCCGATGATCATCAACACTTCGCTGGGGGTGCGCCAGATTCCGCAGGACTACATGAACGTGGCCCGCGTACTCAAGCTCTCCGAGTGGAAGGTGTTCACCAAGATCCTGTTCCCGGCCGTGCTGCCTTTCATGATCACCGGCGTGCGCCTGTCCATTGGCGTCGCCTGGCTGGTGATCGTCGCGGCTGAAATGCTCACCGGCGGCGTCGGCATCGGTTTCTGGGTGTGGGACGAGTGGAACAACCTCAACGTGCAGCACATCATCATCGCTATCTTCACGGTGGGCATCGTCGGCCTGTTGCTCGAGCAGATGCTCATCCTGGTCGCCCGGCGCTTCAGCTACGAATAAAGGCAGGAGAACCGACATGGACCGATTCCTCAGCATCTCCGACGTGGGCATGGTGTTCGACACCAAGAAGGGGCCGTTCACCGCTCTGCAGGACATCAATCTCGAAATCCGGCAGGGCGAATTCGTCACCCTGATCGGGCACTCCGGCTGCGGCAAGTCCACCCTGCTCAACCTGGTGACCGGCCTGCTCAAGACCACTTCGGGTGCCATCATCCTGGCCGGGCGCGAAATCTCCGGTCCGGGCCCGGACCGCGGCGTGGTGTTCCAGAACCACTCGCTGCTGCCGTGGCTCACCTGCTTCGAGAACGTGCACCTTGCGGTGGAGCGGGTGTTTTCCTCGCAGGAACCCAGGGCGCGCCTCAAGGAGCGCACGCAAAAGGCGCTGGAGCTGGTCGATCTCGCCCACGCCATGCACAAGTACCCGCACGAGATCTCCGGCGGCATGAAGCAGCGCGTCGGCATCGCGCGCGCCCTGTCGATGGAGCCGAAGATCCTGCTCATGGACGAGCCCTTCGGCGCGCTCGATGCACTCACGCGCGCCCACCTGCAAGATGAGCTGACGCGCATCGTCGCAAGCACCGGCAGCACGGTGGTGATGGTCACCCACGACGTCGATGAGGCGGTGCTGCTGTCGGACCGTGTAGTGATGATGACCAACGGGCCGGCCGCCACCATCGGCGAGATCCTGGAGGTCGACCTGCC
>CAXNGL010000258.1:0-4854 GCA_964201515.1 Burkholderiales bacterium | reverse complement strand
GTTGAAAGCCGGAATGGCGGAACTGGTAGACGCGCCGGACTCAAAATCCGGTTCCAGCAATGGAGTGTGGGTTCGATTCCCTCTTCCGGCACCAATTGAATGAACTACTCGACCAGTCAACGAGAGGATCGGAGCCAAATTTGAAGATTCTCCTTGCGGCCGACGGGTCTAAGTACACGGCACGTGCCGTCGATTATCTCATCAAGCATCGCGCGCAGTTCGGTGACGGGTTGAATTTAGCGCTGTTGCATGTGCGCATGCCGATACCCGGGCGCGCCGCCTCGGCGCTCGGGCGGGCGGTCGTGTCAAAATATTATGCCGATGAAAGCCGCAAAGCCCTGGCTGCTGCGAGGCGAAAGATCGAGCGTGCTGCACTGGCATTCACGGAAGTCCATCGGCTGGGTGACCCGGGGGTTGAAATCGCCCGTTATGCCGTTAAGTCCAAGTCTGACCTGGTGCTGATGGGTTCGCATGGTCACGGCATGCTGACAAACCTTGTGCTGGGCTCCTGTACCAGCAAGGTGCTGGCGCAGTGCAAGGTACCGGTACTGGTCATCCGTTGATCCAATGCTGCTGAGCCTGGATGCGCACACCCTGATTTTTGCGGGTGGAGTGTCGGCATTCATGACCATGCTCGCCATGGTTGCCGCCCGGCGTGGCTTTCCGGACTCCATCGCAGGCCTGGAGCTCTGGGGGGCTGGCAGTTGCGCACAGGCGGCGGGAGCGATGCTGCTGAGTTTTCGCGGCGGCATCCCGGAGGTTCTTCCGGCAGTCCTTGGCCCAACCCTCCTGGTGTTGGGTCAATCGCTCATGCTGCATGCCATTCGGCGGTTTCATGGCGACCGTTTCCGGCCGGCACTCATCTATACGCCTGCAGTGACGATGCTGATTGGTGCCGTGGTTTTCTTTTTTGTCCGCGACCTGATCAATGTGCGCGCGGCAATTTATTCGGCGACCAGTTTCATCCCCCTGGTGCTGTCAATGCACCTGTTGTTCACCGGATTTCGCGAACGCCTGCGCGCGCCTGCCCGCCTGGCGTCAGTGGCGCTTGGCGTCATCGCAGTGCTGCTCCTGTATCAGGCAGTGAACAGCGTCGTTCTCGAATTCGGATTTGTCGACTCGCGCAATTTCAGCTATGTGGTGTTCGTCGCCCTGTATGGGGGCTTGAACGTGCTGGCGACGTTTGGCTTTTTGTTGATGGCCAACGAGCGCCTGCGTTCGGAAATCGAGCGCATGGCAACCCTGGATTCATTGACCGAAGTATTCAATCGGCGAACCTTCGTCAAGCTGGCGGAAGTGGAACTGGCGCGAGCCGAGCGCGCGGGTACCAAGGTTTCGGTGGTGTTCCTGGACATGGATCGCTTCAAATCGATCAACGACACCCACGGGCACGCCGTGGGAGATCGCATCCTGCTGGAGTTCGTCGGTTGCACCCGCGGTGTGTTGCGACGGCAGGATGTGTTCGGCCGGTTCGGAGGCGAGGAATTTTGCCTCTTGCTTCCGGAAACCGGGCTGGAGGAGGCCAGGCTGGCAGCGGAGCGCGTTCGATTGGCGACTGAGAAGACGGTCATTCGCTTCGATGGATTGTCGCTCAGCTGCACCGTCTCTGCGGGCGTATCCGGGACGGAATTGCATGGCCCGGATTTCGATCGCATGTTGCGTGGCGCGGACGAGGCGATGTATTTGGCCAAACGCAATGGCCGAAATCGCGTGGAACTCGATCCCGCTGTCCTCCCCGCTGCGTGACTCGCCAGAGACAGGCCTGCGGAGAATGACGGCGTCATCGACGGGGCGCGAGTCCGGTCGGTGCGGCAGTTGGCGGTGTGGCCGAGCATGCGTGGCAGGCCGCATGGTGCCGCAGCCGCTAGAAGCAGACAGGAAGTTGCGCTAAAGTAGCGACGTGGATGCGTGACGGCCCGCCGCAGGATGGTTCAAGTTGTGAATCAGGCCAACTGTCCCGAGACGCCGTTTCGCATGTCGGGGCATGCGAACAAAAGTCAGGAGGCCTCAATGTTTGCGATCGTGTACAAGTCGGATGGCGTGCCGATCTGTGTCCAGGTAGCTGGTGTGTCGCCGGACCCCGTCGTTGTGTGGGCGAATGAAACTGCGGCTTCGGCATTCATCGCGAGCCGTGACGGAGACGCCGAGTTCCAGCCCGTCGCGGTCAATGAACAGTCGATGGAAACACTGGCCAAGGCGCTCGGCTGCCAGGTCGAGCAACTGACTCTCGAGCAGTACCCCTCCTGAACCGAGCGGCAAGATGAAAAAGGCAGCTGAAGCTGCCTTTTTGCTTTCTTACTGCTGGGGTATCCGCGCAGCAGGCAGCAAGGTCATATCAGAAGATGGTTTTCACAGCGCGACCGAGCTTGCATAGCGGGCCGCGCGGTCATGCCAGCCGCGCGATCCTACCAGCTACGCCAGTTGAACCGGTATCTTGTGACGATGCCGCGTGATGCGGTTATTGGCGTCAACGTACACCAGTGACGGCTTGTAGGCCTTCAATTCCGCCTGATCGTAAACCGAATAGGACGCGATGATCAGGATATCGCCTGGCGCTGCCTTGCGGGCGGCTGCGCCGTTGACGGAAACCACCCCGGAGCCGCGCTCGGCGCGAATCGCGTAGGTCGTAAAACGCTCGCCGTTGGTGACATTGTAGATGTCGATTTGCTCGTACTCGCGAATGTCAGCCGCCTCGAGCAGGTCATCATCGATCGCGCAGGACCCTTCATAGTTGAGTTCCGAGTGCGTGACAGTTGCCCGGTGGATTTTCGACTTCAGCATCGTGCGCTGCATTGCCTGCTCCAGTTCAAGGTCGATTGTGTCCGGGTATCCGCCCGAGGGGTGCGCGAGCAGGGCTGCATCCTAACCTGCCGATACCTCGATATTGTCGATCAAACGCGTTTTTCCCAGCCACGCCGCTGCAAGCACGACCAGGTCGCGCTCCGATGCGGTTGCAAATTGTAGGTCAGCTTGCTTTCGCACTGCAACATAATCAATTTTCCATTGATTATCAAGGAGTTTTTCCTTGGCACTGGCTTCAAGTGCAGCAAAATCCCGGCGATTCTCCCGAAGTTCTGCAACCATCCCTGTCAGTACGCGATAAAGGCGCGGCGCCTCGGCTCGCTCGGCGGCCGAAAGATAACCATTGCGCGATGACAGCGCGAGGCCATCGGCCGCCCTGGCGGTGGTCCCCGACACAATGCGAATAGGTAGCGCCATCTGGGTGACCATATTGCGGATGATCTGCAGTTGCTGGTAATCCTTGAGCCCGAAGATTGCCGCCTGCGGCTGGACGATGTTGAACAGTTTCAGAACGACGGTTGCAACGCCCCTGAAGAAGCCCGGCCTGAACTCGCCTTCCAGCATATCGCCCATGGCGGGCGGTTCGACAAAGTACGCCTGCGGCTCGGGATACAGATCGGCCTCAGTAGGTGCAAACAATACACTCACCCCGCAGTCGCGCAGTTTGTCGCAGTCGGCTTCGAAGGTGCGCGGATAGCGGTCAAAATCCTCGTTGGGCCCGAACTGCAGGCGATTCACGAAGATGCTCGCCACGACGCAACTGCCGTACTCGCGCGCCTGTCGCATCAGCCCGATATGGCCCTCATGCAGGTTGCCCATGGTCGGCACGAACGCCACCGCGCCCGCGCCAACGAGGCGCCGGCGCAGCGCCGGAATGTTCTCGATGATGTCCATACGGCCGTTCAGAAGCTGTGTTCGGGACCGGGGAAGCTGCCGTCGCGCACGGCGTCCTGGTAGCGCTTCACTGCGTCCCCGATATCCTTCGCCCCATCCATGAAGTTGCGCACGAAGCGTGCTTTCTTGCCCGGGAACACGTTGAGCATGTCGTGCAGCACCAGCACCTGGCCGGAGCAACCGGCACCGGCGCCGATGCCGATGGTGGGCACGCGCAACTCCTGGGTGACTCGCGTCGCAAGCGCCGCGGGAATCGCTTCCATGAGCAGGATCTGTGCGCCCGCCTCTTGCAGGGCATGCGCGTCCGCAAGCAGTCTTGCCGCAGCTTCGCTGCCCTTGCCCTGAACCTTGTATCCGCCCAGCGCGTGAACCGATTGCGGCGTAAGGCCGATATGTGCGCAGACCGGGACCCCGCGAGCCACCAGGAAGCGCACGGTCTCGGCGAATTCGGCGCCGCCTTCGAGCTTCACCATCTGCGCACCCGCCGCCATCAGCACGACAGCGTTGCGGAACGCCTGTGCGGGTGACTCCTGGTAACTGCCGAACGGCATGTCGGCGAGGATGAATGCGCGCGTTGAGCCGCGCACCACGGAGGCCGTGTGGTAGGCCATCTGCTCCAACGTCACCGGAAGCGTCGAATCGTGACCCTGGAGCACCATGCCCAGCGAGTCACCGATGAGCAGGATGTCGATGCCGACGGCATCGAGGAGGGCGGCGAAGCTGGCGTCATAGCAGGTCAGCATGGCGATGCGCTGGCCCTCGGCGCGCATTTTCGCGAGGTTGCTGGTGGTCAGCCGCGCCATGCGCAGGTCTTGGTTGTAGGCCACGGTGGTGTCCTTTCTGCGGGCCGTCCCCAGCCGGGGCCAGGGTCAGGCGGTTAAGAGTCCAATTCGAAATGAGGAGACTCCTCCCCACATGCTCCCGTAAGGCGAATGGTACTTGCTCAAGAGTATCTGGTTCGACCCTTCCTGCGGCGAGTGGGCTTATTGAAGATCGTTGCTTTCGCGCGGATGGGTTCATCATCCGCGCCAAAGCAACGATCCGCACCAAAGGATTTTTCGTTGGTGCAGGTTTGGGCAGCGCTGCCGCGGGCCAACCGCGTTTTGATACGGATAAACACCATCCGTATCAAAACGCGGTTTCTGAAGGAAGCAAGGT
>CAXNGL010000257.1:0-4858 GCA_964201515.1 Burkholderiales bacterium | reverse complement strand
TGCCACCGCGGCGGTGGGCGATCTGCTCTTCGAGGGGCCGCGCATGCAGGTGCTGGTGCAGCGCGCCAACATCCTGGGCGCGCGCGCGGTGAATGTGCGCGCCGCCATACCGGACACCTTTGCACCCAACGAATTGCTGCTTGTCGAGGGCCAGGCCGAGGGACCCACGTCGGAATTCCTTCGCTTCATCGACAGCTCGCCGGTGGCGCGAATCACCGAAGGCGCCACACAGGACATGCGCGCATCAGGCAACGGCCGATTGCAGTTGCGCGTGGACCTGCCAATCCGCAATTTCAGCGCCACCCGCGTCGTCGGCAACTACCAGTTCCAGAACAACCAGGTGATGATCGACGACCTGCCGCCACTTTCGCAGGTCAACGGGCGGCTGGATTTTTCCGAAACCGGCATTGCGCTGCGCGGCATCACGGCGCAACTGCTCGGCGGACCGGTGGCGTTTTCGGGCCAGCCGCGCGCCGACGGTGCAATGGTGATCGGCGCGCAGGGCACCGCCAATATTGCGGCGCTGCGCCGGGTGATGGAGGTGCCGATGCTCGGACAGTTCAGCGGATCCACGCCGTGGCGCGGCAACATCGTCATTCGCAAGCGCGCCGTCGACGTGGTCGTGGATTCCAGCCTGCAGGGCGTGGCCATCGACCTGCCGCCGCCATTCGGCAAGCTGGCAGCCGACGCGCTGCCCCTGCGCGTCGAGCGTTCAGTGAGCCCTGATGCGGAGGTGTTCAAGCGCTTCCCGTCGTTGCGTGCACCGGCACGCGGTGACGTGTTGTCGGTTTCGCTGGGATCAGGCCCCGGCCGCGTCAATGCGCTGGTGCTACGCCGCAACGACGGCAAGTCATTCACCGTCGAGCGCGGCGTGGTGGCACTGAACGAAGCGGTAACGCTTCCCGAGCGAGCGGGCATCACGCTCAGCGGCAATTTGCCGGTCCTCGATGTGGAGCGCTGGCAGGCGGTTGCCAGCGATACCGGCACGGCATCGCCGTCGAGCGCAGCTCCGTCCGCAGCCACGAGCACATCGGCCACTTCATCCCTGTTCGCTGCGGTCAACCTGAAGATCGGCGCGCTGGACGTCAGCGGCAAGCGGTTCAGCGACCTCGCGGTGCGGGCCACGTCCAAGGCCGGCCAGTGGTCGGGCACCGTGGAAGCCAGGGAGTTCGCCGGTGAGGTGCAGTGGCGCCCCGAAGGTCGCGGTCGCGTGCAGGCAAGGCTCAGGCACCTGACGCTGCCCGACGACCTGCCGGCCGCTGCGGGCGCAACGCCTGTGGGGGCCAGTGCGAGCGTCCCCGCGCCGCAACGCGAACTGCCGGCGCTGGACGTGGTGGCGGAGGAGTTCGCGCTGCGCGACAAAAAGCTCGGGCGCCTTGAAGTGCTGGCAACCAACGCCGACGCGCGCGAGTGGCGCATCGAGAAACTGCAGCTCACCACGGCCGACTCGACACTGGCCGTCGACGGCGTGTGGCAGACCTGGGCGACGCGTCCGAGCGTGAATGTCAACGTGAAGCTCGATGTGAGCGATGCCGGGAAGTATCTCGAGCGCCTGGGGTTTCCGAACGTGATGCAGGGCGGCGTGGCGCGCATGGAGGGCAAGGTCGGCTGGGCCGGCAACCCGCAAAGCATCGACTACGGCACGTTGACCGGCAACCTGTCGCTGAGCGCCGAAAAGGGCCAGTTCCTCAAGGCCGACCCGGGCATCGCCAAGTTGCTCGGCGTGCTGTCGCTGCAATCGCTGGTGACGCTGGATTTGCGCGACATGTTTCGCGAGGGTTTCTCCTACGACACGTTGGGCGGTACTGCCACGGTAACGAAGGGCGTGTTGAACACCCAGGATTTCCGCATGAAGGGGGCCTCGGCACTGGTGAGCATGCGCGGCACGGTGGACCTGGCGCGCGAAACGCAGAATCTGCACATGCGCGTGGTGCCTTCGGTTGGCGATGGCGCGTCGACGATCACCGCGCTGTTGCTGGCCAATCCGGCGATCGGCGTGCTCGCCACGCTGTTCCAGCGCTTGCTCAAGGACCCGCTGGGCCAGGTGTTTTCGGTGGAATACGATGTGACCGGCTCATGGAGCGATCCCAAGGTCGCGCGCACCCGGATCGAGACGCCCAAGGATGTTTCCGGAACAAATCAATAGTGCGGCGGTGCGGTCCTTCGCGCCGGCTGCACTGCAATGCAGGTTGCCCGCGGTAATGCACAGCGCATGAAAGGGAATTGCCCATGACCCAGGCGAAATTCAAGATTGCCGCGGTGCAGATGGTGTCTTCGCCTGACGTCGATGACAACCTCAGGCGTGCCGACGCGTTGATCGCCGAGGCCGCGGGGCAGGGCGCGCGCGTCGTCGGCGTGCCCGAATATTTCTGCATCCTCGGCCTGCGCGACAGCGACAAGGTGGCGGTGCGCGAGCCCGACGGCAGCGGGCCGATCCAGTCTTTTCTCGCTGCGACGGCCGCCAAGTACAAGGTGTGGCTGGTGGGCGGCACGGTGCCGCTGGCGTGCCCCGACCCGGCCAAGGTCATGAACACGGTACTGGTGTTCAACGACAGTGGCGAGCGCGTGGCGCGCTACGACAAGATCCACCTGTTCGGCTTCAACAACGGCACCGAGCGCTACGAGGAGAGCCGCACCATCGAGCACGGCTTGCACCCGGTTGCGGTGGACACGCCATTCGGGCGCATGGGACTGTCGGTGTGCTACGACCTGCGCTTTCCGGAGCTGTACCGGGCCTTCGGGCCGGCCGACATCATCTGGGTGCCCTCCGCCTTCACCGCGACCACCGGCAAGGCGCACTGGGAGCCGCTGTTGCGCGCGCGGGCCATCGAGAACCTGGCCTACGTCATTGCGCCGGCGCAGGGCGGCAGGCATGCCAACGGCCGCAGCACGCACGGGCACAGCATGATCATCGACCCCTGGGGCGTGATCCTGGCCGAACTCGACGCCGGCGAAGGCGTGGTGGTGGCGGAAGTCGATCCGGCTCACACCGCCAAGCTGCGCAGCCAGTTGCCGGCGCTGGAGCATCGTCGGGTGAACTGAGGCGCGTTTTTCCGCATCGTGGCCGCGTCGCCCGGCCGCTCCCGCGCCCCGGATGGCGTGACCGGCGCGCAGAGTAGAATGGTTGGTCACGAAACGCACTGCATGCTCTGCAACGCCCCCCCAATTTTTCAGGCTTGACCCGCGCCATGAATGCACCCGACTCGATTTTCCGCACGGCCAGCAATTTCCTGCTCGCGCCCAACAACCTCGAGGGCGCCAATCTGGCCGGCGTGTTCGGCACCATGCTGACGCATCGGCTCGACTATGCCGACCTGTATTTCCAGTACACCCGCCACGAAGGCTGGAGTCTCGAGGAAGGCATCGTCAAATCGGGCAGCTTCAGCATCGACCAGGGCGTGGGCGTGCGCGCGGTCAGCGGTGAAAAGACGGCATTCGCCTACTCGGATGAAATCAGCCTGCCGGCGCTTGCCGACGCGGCCAACGCGACACGCGCCATCGCGCGCCAGGGCGGCAACCGGAAGCCCGCCGCGGTGAACCGGCGCGCCCCGAGTCGCGCGCTCTATCCGGGGCTCGATCCGCTGGCCTCCATCGCCGACGCCGACAAGGTGCGCCTGCTCGAAAAACTGGAGAAGCTGTGCCGCGACAAGGACAAGCGCGTCACCCAGGTGATGGCATCCCTGGCCGGCGAGTATGAAGTGGTGATGGTGGCGCGCTCCGACGGCCTGATGGCGGCCGACGTGCGGCCGCTGGTGCGCATGTCGGTGCAGGTCATCGTCGAGGAGGACGGCCGCCGTGAGCAGGGTTCTGCGGGTGGCGGCGGGCGCAGCGATTACGCCTTCTTCACCGCTGCGCGCCTGGCCGAATACGCCGAGCATGCGGTGTCGCAGGGACTGGTGAACCTGAGGGCACGTCCGGCGCCCGCCGGCACCATGACCGTGGTGCTGGGGCCCGGCTGGCCCGGCATCCTCCTGCATGAAGCCATCGGGCATGGGCTGGAGGGGGATTTCAACCGCAAGGGAAGTTCTGCATTTGCCGGGCGCATCGGCAAGCGCGTGGCCTCGAAGGGCGTAACCGTCGTGGACGATGGCACCATCGCCGGCCGACGCGGTTCGCTCAGCATGGATGATGAAGGCAATCCGACGCAGTGCACCACGCTGATCGAAGACGGCATCCTGCGCGGCTACCTGCAGGACACCATGAATGCGCGCCTCATGGGCGTGCCGGTGACCGGCAACGGCCGGCGCGAGTCCTTCGCGCACGTGGTGATGCCACGCATGACCAATACCTACATGCTGAATAGCGACAAGGACCCGGCGGAGATCATCAAGTCGGTGAAGAAGGGCCTGTATGCGGTCAATTTCGGCGGTGGCCAGGTGGACATCACCAGCGGCAAGTTCGTGTTTTCCGCCTCCGAGGCGTACATGATCGAAGGCGGCAAGGTCACCTACCCGGTGAAGGGCGCGACCCTGATCGGCAATGGCCCGGATGCACTGACGCGGGTGAAGATGGTGGGCAACGACATGGCGCTGGATTCGGGCGTGGGGACTTGCGGCAAGGAAGGGCAGAGCGTGCCGGTGGGGGTGGGGCAGCCGACGTTGAGGGTTGATGGGTTGACGGTGGGGGGCACTGCGTAGCGGTTGCAGGTTTCGCCTGACGGCGAGTGACCTTTCTTGCTTGCCCAAGTGGGAAAGCAGGTTTCGCCTGATGGAGAGTAACTTGATGTTCAGAGTTTCGCCTGACGGCGAGTTACTTTTCTTGCTTCGCCAAGAAAAGTAACCAAAAGAACGCGACCCCGGAGGTGACGGTTTCGGCACTGTGTGCCGAAACTTCCCTGCGATGCTCGTCAGCGCTGGCG
>CAXNGL010000256.1:0-4888 GCA_964201515.1 Burkholderiales bacterium | reverse complement strand
AGGAATGAAACTGACACTCAAGGCGGGTGTGGTCAAGACAGGTGCGGTCGCGGGCATGCTGCTCGCCGCAGCCCAGGTGTTCGGCGCGTATCCGGACAAGCCGGTCAAGGTCATCGTGCCGTACGCGGCAGGCGGCGGCGCGGACACGGCATCGCGGCTCATTTCGCAGAAGCTCTCAGCGGCGTGGAACCAGCCCTTCGTGGTCGAGAACCGGCCGGGCGGCAATGCCGTGATCGGCACCTCCGCCATCGCCAAGGCGGCCCCGGACGGCTATACCATCGGCATGGTGATCAGCGCGCACGCGGTCAACCCGTTTGTCGCCAAGGATCTTCCCTACGACGCGGTGAAGGATTTCGAGCCCGTCTCCTTCGTGGCGCGCATGCCCGGTGTGCTGCTGGTGCCGCCGGAGTTCCCGGCCAAGTCGCTGGGTGACCTGGTTGCCATGGCCAAGCGCCAGCCCAAGGGGCTGTTCTACGCGGTGCCCGGCGGCCTGACCAATGGCCACGTGTCCATGGAGATGCTCAAGCTCGCGGCGGGCATCGACGTGACCGCGGTAATGTTCAAGGGCGGCGCGCCCGCCACCACCGAAGTCATCTCGGGGCGCGTGCAGATGATGATCGCCGCGCCGCCAGCGGCCATACCCTTCATGCAGAGCGGCAAGTTGAAGGCCCTGGCCACCACCGGCGCCACGCGTCCCAGGTCGCTCGACCAGTTGCCCACCTTCATCGAATCGGGTTTTGCCGGTTTTGAGACCTACGAATGGTTTGGCATGCTCGCGCCGGCGCACACCCCGGCTGCCATCGTCGAGCAACTCTCAGTGGGGATCGCCGCAGCGCTCAAGGATGAGAAAGTTGCCGACACCTTGTCCAAGCTGGGCCTGGAGATCGTCGGCGGCGGGCCGCAGGACCTCAGGCGCTTTCTCGATCGTGAATTGTCGAAGATGAAAACGCTCACGCAGGCGGTCAAGCTCGACAGCGAATGAATTGGCTGTTTCAATGAAAGGAAAAGCGATGAGAGGCCAACGAACGATGCATGCGCTTGCCAAGCGCCTGCTCAATCACGCAGCCTTCCCACGAGGCACCCGCTAGCGTGTGGCTGAGCAGATCATCATGCGAGCCGATCCGCAGGAGGGCATGCAAGAGGCCACTGTCGCGCAGACAAATCTTCGGGCCTTTTCACCAGCCGCCAATACAAGAGTGGGATAGGGAGCAAACACGGGTTAGCGCCGCGTCTGCTCGATGGCGGCGCGACCCGGGAGCCGCGCCCGCCAAGAGCTGCAGTCGTGCCGTTACTGCGGCTGCACGCCCGCCGCCCGCAGCAGCCTGGTCATCTTCTCGATCTCGGCCGCCTGGTGCGCGACGAGCTGCGACGGGCTCATCTCGACGGCATCGGCGCCGCTGTCATTGATGAACTTCGCCATGATGGCCGATTTGACCGCCTTCACCGAGAGCTCGCTCAGGCGGTTGACCACCGCCGGCGGCGTGCCGGCCGGGAGCCACGAACCGGCGTAATAGGTGAATTCCGCGCCCTTCACGCCGGCTTCATCCAGCGTGGGCACATTGGGCAGCATGCGGTGGCGTGTGATCGAGGTGACGGCCAGCGCGCGCAGCTTGCCCGAATCGATCAGCCCGCGCAGCGTCGGCACGTCTGCGCTGGCCATGTCGATCACACCGCCCAGCAGATCCGCCACGTAGGGGGCGACCGCCTTGTAGGGCACGTGGAGCAGCTGCACGCCGACGCCCTGGCGGTACATCTCGACGGCCAGGCGCGTGACCGGCGTGCTCACGCCGAAGGTGATCTTGCCGGGATTGGCGCGCGCGCGATCGGTGAGGTCCTGCAGCGTCTTGATGGACGAATCGCCCTTCACCACCAGGATCTGGAGGCCGCGGTAGAGCATCGACACCGGGATGAAGTCCTTCATGGCGTCGTAGGGCAGCGTCTTGTACAGGCCGGGGTTCAGCGTGTGCGTGGAGCTGCTTGACACCAGGATCGAGTAACCATCGGCCGCCAGGCGCGTGAAGGCCTGCACGCCGACCAGGCCATCGACGCCGGGCTTGTTCTCCACCACCACGGGCTGGCCGGTGTCTTCCGAAATCGCCCTGGCATAGGCGCGCGCACCCATGTCGGTGGATGCGCCGGGCCCGAAAGGCACGACGATGGTGATGAGCCGCGTCGGATACTGCTGTGCGTGGGCCGTGGGCAAACACAGCGCGGTGGCGAGCGCTGCAAGGTAAACAAGGGGCTTCAACGAACGTGGCATGGATTATTCCTCCAGTGGGACTTCAGATGTGATCAGGCGGCAGGATACTCCGCTCCGACAGGGGTTGTCCTGCCCATCGCCGGCGCCTGCTCCGGACTGCAGCGGTTCCGGTCAGGCAGCAGCGTGCGGCAGCGTTCGCCTGGTGGCGCTTCAGGCCGCCTTGCGCAGCGACGGCGTCTTGATCCCGTAGATGCGCGCGGCATTGTCGTGCAGCACCTTCCTGATCATGTCTTCGGGCAGTCCGGCGAGGTTTTCCTCCATGACCACCTTCGGGTTCCTGGCGTAGGAGGCGGGTCCCGGTGACAGGCTGGTCGGGTGCGGGTAGTCGGTTTCGAACATGAAGTTGTCCGGGTAGTTGCGGATGGATTCCTTCAGCAGCGCCTTTTCGAACCAGAACGAGCCGTACCACTGGCGGCGGAAGTAGTCGCTGGGCAGCAGCCAGTCGGGGTTGGCCTTGGCGGCGCCGGCATTCTTCCACTGCCAGTCCACCATCTCCATCAGGAAGGGCAGCCACGAGGCGCCACTTTCGACAGACACGAAGTTGATTTTCGGGAACTTTTCGCACACGCCGTAGAGGATGATGTCGCACATCGACTTGGCGTTGTTCATGAACATCATGGTGCTGCCCTTGACGTAGGCGGCCTTGTTGGTCACCACCATGCGCTGGATGCGGCGCGATTCGTCTGTGGTCTTGTCGGCGAAGGCGGCGTGGAAATTCACCGACAGGCCCAGGTCCTGCACCACGGCGTAGAGCGGGTCCCAGTAGGGGTCGAAGAGTTCGGGCAGGTTGATGGCGGCGAAGTCGGACGAGAGGATCACGCCGCGATGGCCGATCTTGGCGGCGCGCTTGGCCTCGGCAATGGTGGCGTCGATGTCCCAGAACGGCAGGAACGCCACGGGAATGAGCCGATCGGGGGCAACTGCGCACCATTCGGCGAGAAAGTCGTTGTAGGCGCGCACGCACTCGATGCCCAGTTCGCGGTCGGGCGTCTTCATGAAGGTCTCGCAGTAGAAGCCGAGCAGGTTGGGGTAGAGCACTGCAGACTGGATGCCGTACTCATCCATGCGCTCCAGGCGCATGTCGGCCTTCCAGGTGCCGGGGTCGGCCTCCTCCAGCGTGGGCGGATGCCCGGGCGGGAATTCCTTCCAGCCGGCATGTGCCATGGAACCCACCGTGGGCAGCTTCAGGTCGCCCATGCGCCAGCGCACGGCCCCCGATTTGGGGTCGGTCTTCACGTGCGGGACGAGGTCGCCCCATTTCTTCGACATGCGCGTGGTCCACAGGTCCGGCGGTTCGATGATGTGGGTGTCGATGTCGATGACGTTGTAGGTGGCGGCGAGGCTGGTTGTCATGGCTGCTCCTTCGGTGACGATTGTGCGTTGCTGCGTTGAATGTCGGGTTTTTCCGGCTGGTGGTCTATTTCGGTTCGGCCTTCTTCACTGGGGGCAGATACCGGTAGCCCTCGGACGAGAGCAGGGGTGGCGTGAGCGTGTTCTTCAGGGTGCCGATGTGCTCGATGGTGATCTCGACCACATCTCCCGGCTTCAGGTAGCGCGCGGGCTTGCCCAGGCGCATGGCCTCGCCGGTGGAGCCGCCGGTGATGGTGCCCGAGCCGATGACGTCGCCGGGCACGATGCGGCTGTCGCGCGAGGCGCGTTCGATCATTGCCGGCCAGTCGTGGTGCACCGGGCCGGTTTCGCCCGCCACCCATTCCACGCCGTTGACGGTCAGGTGGCAGTTCACGTGCAGGCGCCCGTCGCGGATGTGCGGTGCGAGTTCGTCGGTGGTGACAAGGCAGGGTCCCAGCGACGTGGCGGCGTCCTTGCCCTTGGATGCGCCCACGTTGGTCTGCATTTCATCGCGCTGCAGGTCGCGGCTAGACCAGTCGTTCATGATGGTGAAGCCGGCGATGTGGTTCCAGGCGTTCTTCGCGGCCACGTTGCGGCCCTCGCGGCCCACGACGATGGCCAGTTCCAGCTCGAAGTCGAACTTGCTGGTGGTGGAGGGGAACGGGATGTCCTCGTCCGGCCCGTAGATGCACAGCGGATTGGAGAAGTAGAACACCGGCAGCCGGTACCAGGCCTCGTGCAGCTTCCACTGGCCGCCCATGCTGGCGTGGCCCTCGTAGGCGAAGAAGTCGCGTACCGTGGGCGGTCGCAGGACGGGTGCGCATAGCCGCGTGCCGGCGAGGGGCATGCCCATGACTGAACCGGCACCGGCCAGCGCGGTCTTCAGCCGATTCAGCGCATCCGGCGAAGATTCGAGCAGGGCGCCGACGTCGCGCAGCGGCCGGCCGGCACCCAGCAGCTCGGCCGCATCCAGCACCGTGTCCCCGGAAATCACCCCGGCGCGGGGCCCGTCGCCGGATTGGAATGTAACCAGTTTCATGGAATAGTCCTTGTCTCTCCGAAATGTGTCGGATGATTGTTATCAGTGGCGTGCACGTTTCTTGGCATTCTTCCCGGCCTCAGATCCGGCGCGCCACGTAGGTCGGCCGCTCCAGCACCGACTCCACCGCGATGCGCACGCGCTGGCCCATGCGCGTCTCCGCCAGCGGCGTATCCATGAGCCAGGTGAGCACGCGCACGCCTTCATCGAGGTCCACCGCGACGAGCAGCACGGGGGCA
>CAXNGL010000255.1:0-4907 GCA_964201515.1 Burkholderiales bacterium | reverse complement strand
GCTGCTCGAAGTTCCATCGGCGATCGTTCCGTCGGAAAAGAATATTCTATTCAATCCAAGCCATCCCGACGCCGCCAAGCTGCGCATCGCCCGCGCGCGTGCGTTTCATTTCGATCCGAGGATGTGGAAATAGCGATAAGACGTGAATAGCGAATCGGGTTTACAGCCATCGTCAATACTACTAGGACGGCGCGCGCAGCTTCACGTACAAGTTCAAAGAGACCTAGCCTCTCTAATACTTTAATCCCGCCGTCGAATCGGAAAAAAGCCGCGCACGCCTTAGGCCGGACGACCCGCCTCGAACACCTGTCGCGATCAAGCCCGCGTCACCACCGGCGCGTCATCGGTGCCGGACTCCGGCATCGGCTCGCCGCGCACGCCATGCGGGGGAGCGTCGCCTTCATCGATGCTCTCATCCGTCGCCTCCTCGGAGAGCACGACATCCGGCGCGAGAAATCCGCCCGACTGGTGTCGCCACAGTTTGGCGTAGTGGCCGTCGTGCGCCAGCAGTTCCTCGTGCGAGCCCTGCTCGACGATGCGGCCTTCATCGAGCACGATCAGGCGGTCCATGCGCGCAATCGTCGACAGACGATGCGCAATCGCAATCACCGTCTTGCCTTCCATCAGCCCCAGCAGCTGTTCCTGGATGGCCAGCTCGACTTCGCTGTCCAGCGCGGACGTTGCTTCGTCCAGCACCAGGATGGGCGCGTCCTTGAGCACCACGCGGGCGATGGCCACGCGCTGGCGCTGCCCGCCGGAGAGCTTGACGCCGCGCTCGCCGACATGGGCGCGGTAGCCGGCGCGGTCCTTCCAGTCGCGCAGACCGGTGATGAAGTCGTGCGCCTGGGCTTTCTTCGCCGCTGCCTCGACTTCGGCGTCGCTGGCACCGGGCCGGCCATAGCGAATGTTGGCGGCGATGGATCGGTGCAGGAGCGACGTGTCCTGAGTGACCATGCCGACGGCGGCGCGCAGGCTCTCCTGCGTCACGCCGAGGATGTCCTGGCCGTCGATCAGGATGCGGCCTGATTCCGGCTCGTAGAAGCGCAGCAAGAGGTTCACCAGCGTGGACTTGCCGGCACCCGAGCGCCCCACCAGACCCACGCGCTCGCCCGAACGGATGGTGAAGCCGAGGCGATCGAGCACCGGCTGCGCATCGCGCCTGCCGTAGGCGAAGGAGACGTTGTCGAACACGATCTCCCCGCGCGATACGGTGAGGTCCACGGCGCCGGGACGGTCAAGGCCGCTGTGCGGCACCGCTATCGTCTGCATGCCCTCCTGCACCACACCGATGTTCTCGAAAATGGCGGTCACCTCCCAGCTCACCCAGCCGGCCACGTTGGCGATCTGCCAGGCCAGCGGCAGCGCCGGTGCCACCACGCCGGCGCTCACCGTGCCGTCCGCCCACAACGCAATGCCGATCACCGCCGTGCCGATGAGCAGCGCCGCGTTCATCATGGTGAGGCAGAACATGAACTGAGAGATGAGGCGCATGTGCCTGCCGATGGCCTGCTGGTGTTCGTCCACCACCTCTTTCACGTGGGCGTCTTCGTCGGCCAGGCGCGCGAACAGCTTCACGGTGAGGATGTTGGTGTAGCCGTCCACCACGCGCGCCATGACCTTGGAGCGCACCTCCGAACTCGCCTTGGCGAGATCGCGCATGCGCGGCACGAAATACACGAGGAACACCAGGTAGGCGGCGAACCACAGCAGGGTGGGCACACCCAGCCGCCAGTCGGACAGCGCCATCAGCACCAGCGCGCTGATGCCATACACCAGGATGTAGAACACCGCGCGGATGGAGGACATCACGCTCTCCCGCAGCGCATTGGCCGTCTGCATCACGCGGTTGGCGATCCGCCCGGCGAAGTCGTTCTGGAAGAACGGCAGTCCCTGGCGGATCACGTGCCAGTGGGATTGCCAGCGCACCAGGCTGGTGGCCCCCGGAATCAGCACGTTCTGGCGGATGACCATGTCGGCAAACAGCACCAGCGGACGCACGACGAGCACCAAGAGCACCATACCGGTGAGCATGGTCGATTGCTCGGCGAGCGCCGCCTGGCGGTCTGCCGCTTCCATCAGCGCGACCAGCTTGCCGATGAACACCGGGATCACCGTGTCGATGAGCGCCACCCCGAGGCTGGTGGCGAACACCATCAGGTACCAGCCCTTGGTCTGGCGCACGAAGTGCCAGTAGAAGGCAACGAGGCCGGGCGGCGGCGCCGTGCCCGGGCCGGTGGAGGCGGTGCCGCGAATGCGCGACTGCAGCCAGGTGAACATCAATCGCCTCAGCGGCCCGGGGGATGGATGGCGCGTTCGAGCAGGCGGACAATCTCGACGTGGCCGCGCGAGCGCGCATGCGCGAGCGGCGTGACGCCGCTGCGGTCGGCGATGCTTGCATTGGCGCCGCGCGCAAGCAGCAGCTGCGTGATCTCGACATAGCGCGCACCGCCATCACCGAGGATCACCGTCTCCAGCAGCGCCGTCCAGCCCAGGCTGTTGACATGGTCGATGTCGATCTTCGTCTTCAGCAGCTCGCGCACCGTCTCGACGTGGCCGTGGTGGCAGGCCGGAATCAGCGCATTGCCGCCGTAGCGGTTGCGCACGCTGAAATCAGGCGGCGATTTCGCGCCCGGGCGCAGCATGAGCTTGAGAATCTCCAGCCGCCCTTCGGCACCGGCATAGAGAAAGGCGCTGTCCTGGATGTCGTCCTGCAGGTTGACGTCGGCACCGGCGTCGAGCAGCAGGCGGGCTGCCGCCACCTGGTTGGCGTGCGTCGCAGCCAGCAGCGCCGTGCGCCCGCGCGCGTCACGCGTCGCGACGCCGGCCCCGGCAGCGAGCAGGCGTTGCACGGCGGCGGTGTCGCCGGCCTCTGCCGCAACAATGAGCTGCGCACCGAGCTGCGCACTGCGCTGCACGGCGGGCGCGCTGGCTGCGGGCGCATCGGCGGCGTACGCAGGAGCGCAGGGCAACCAGGACATCATCACAACCCACACCAGACAACACGTCGGTGAAAACCGTAATTTCATCAATTTAATTTTCATAGAGGTCTTACAGTCGGGCCTCTGCATGGGTTTTTGATATTACTATTGATATAACTTCCGTGGCCGTCCGAGGCCGCAATCCGGCATCAGTGGACGCTGGCCGGCGCCTCCAGCGCGCGCTCCATGGCCTGCAACAGCATCTCCTCGGGCTGCGCGCCAGAGACGGCGATGCGCCGATTGAAGATGAAGAACGGCACGCCCTCCACGCCCAGCTCGCGAGCACGCTTGTCCTCGTGCGCTGTCTGCTCGCGCATCTCGGCGCCCTCCAGGCATTCCCGCGCATCCGCATCCGACAAGCCGGCGCCGGTGGCGATGCGAACCAGCACCTCGGTCTGCGTGAGGTCCTGGCCTTCGATGAAGTAGGCGTGGAACAGCGCCTCCACCATGGCGTCCTGCACGCCCAGCAGCCCGGCCTGGGCGACGATGCTGTGCGCGGCCAGCGTGTTGGGCTGGCGCACCATCTTGTCGAAGGCAAACGGAATGTCGAGTTCCTTGCCCACGCCGCTGACGCGCGCATAGATGTCGGACACTCTGGCCGTGCCGAACTTGCCCTCGAGATAGGTGGAACGATCGACGCCTTCGGCCGGCATCTCCGGGTTCAGCTGGAACGGCCACCAGCGCACCTCGGGCTCCGGCGCCTGCGGATGCATCTCGCGATAGAGCTTCAGCGCGCCCTCCAGCCGGCGCTTGCCGATGTAGCACCAGGGGCAGACGATATCGGAGATGATGTCGATGGACAGTGCTGCTGCGGTCATGTCAGGGCTCCATGGCGAAAACGATCCTCGAATTGGAAGGCAGCGTAATGCGCGCCGCCACCAGGATCACATCCTAGCAGCTTGATTGGTACTGCCCGTCGGCACTCCCGCGATATCCGTCGCAAACGCGCACCCCTCGACTCCCGATCGGCGCCCTATCGCTCCTGCGAATCTCAGGCAGAGGGAAGCGGCATCGGCATACCCAGGGCATAGCCTTGGTAACCAGAAATACCCAACTGGGCGAGGATGGCCGTGGACCCCTTGTCTTCCACGCCTTGCGCGATCAACGGGATTTCCAAGGGTCGCAGCATTCTGACCATCGCCTCGAGCATGAAGCGCAATTCGGCGCGCGTGCTGATTTCCTGGGTAAAACCGGGGGACAGCTTGATGTAGGCGGGCAGGAGCTTGTGCACGATGCCCATGGCGTTACGGTCCAGGTCGAAGTTATCCAAGGCGATACGTGCACCCAGATGGCGCATCTCAGCAGCGAATTCCAACGTCAGTTCGGGAGCACGACTGGCGGCGTACCCGGTTATCTCGAATACCAGTCGACTGGAGAGCTGCTTGTTCCCCTGCAGAAGTGCCTTCAGCGCGGTGCGAAAGTCCCTATCGCCAATGCTCTGCATCGAGACATTCACGCTGACCGTTTGCGGCAGCGAACCGATGCGCGCGAGCGCACCCAGCGCCCCCTCCACCACAGCCCTGTCAAGCGGCGGCAGCAGGCCGTATTGGCTGGCGATCGGAACGAACGTCCCGGCCGGGATCGCCTTGCCATCGCTGCCGGACAGGCTGCTGAGCAGTTCCATCTGCAGCACCTCCCCATTGACGACGGAGATGACCTTTTGACCCAGGAGTGTGATGCGCCGCGCGTCGATCGCCGACTGGATCTCCGCCCTCAGGTCGAGGCTGGTCTCCCGATCGCCGCTGGAGAGTACGGCACCGCCCTTGTTCTTTGTCGCCTGTGCTAGTGTAGTGCGCCGTAAATATTAGAACTTAATTGCGATTGCCGTGTCTCTAGTATCAGGAGGGCACAGACATGCGAATCGCACCCACGATCACAATCACCGAGACGCAGGCACGCCAGCTTCAGGCTTGGGCGCGCGGGCGTAGC
>CAXNGL010000254.1:0-4932 GCA_964201515.1 Burkholderiales bacterium | reverse complement strand
CGCATTGGATCGAACGGCTTCGCCGTCGATCGATGCGCGCGCGACCGTGACGCTGGCAGGAGCACGCAATGACATTGCAGCCTTCGCATCCCCGCAACTTCAGCTTCGAATTCTTTCCGCCCAAGACGCCGGAGGGGGAGGCGAAGCTGCGCGCCACCTGGAAGGAGCTTGCGGTCCTCAAGCCGAAGTTCTTTTCCGTCACCTATGGCGCCGGCGGCTCCACGCGCGACCGCACGCTCGATACGGTGCTCGAGATCCAGGCCGACGGCAATGCCGCCGCGCCGCACCTGTCGTGCATCGGCTCCAGGCGCAAGGACATCGCCGCCACGCTCGAGCTGTACCGCGCCAAGGGGGTGCGTCATATCGTTGCGCTTCGCGGCGACCTGCCCTCGGGCGCGGCCAGTGCCGGCGAGCTGCGCTATGCCAATGAACTGGTGGCCTTCGTTCGCGAGTCCACCGGAAGCCAGTTCCACATCGAGGTCGCCTGCTATCCGGAATTTCATCCGCAGGCAAAGAGCGCGCAGGACGACCTGCTGCGATTCAAGAGCAAGGTCGACGCGGGGGCCGACTCCGCGCTGACGCAATACTTCTTCAACGCCGATTGCTACCTGCGTTTCATGGACGATTGCGAGAAGCTGGGCATTGCCATCCCCATCGTCCCGGGCATCATGCCGATCGGGAATTTTTCGCAACTGGCGCGCTTCTCGGATGCCTGCGGCGCGGAAATTCCGCGCTGGCTGCGACTCAAGATGCAAAGTTACGGCGACGACACGGCGTCGATTCGAAGCCTGGGACTGGATGTGATCACCGAGCTTTGCAGCCGCCTGCTCGCCCAGGGCGCGCCCGGCCTGCATTTCTACACCATGAACCAGGCCAGCCTGACCACCGAGATCTGGCGCAGGCTGGGCCTGTAATCCTGGATCCGGCAAGCACGGCAAGCACGGCAAGCACGGCAAGCACGACAAGCAGGCTCAGGCGCGCCGCATTCGCGGCGTTGCGCTGACGGTGAAGAAGTAGAGGGCAATACCTGCCGCCGACACGAACATGCCGACGATCGCCGCAGCCCAGAACCCCGGCACGCCAATGGGCGTTGCAATATCCAGCGCGCCCAAACCGATCGTATCGGTCAGCCCGAGCATGTATCCCCCCAGCAGCCCGACCCCCCATAACCCCATGACATTGATCAGCAGCGGCACCATGGCGCGCTTGTAGCCGCGCAGCACGTTGACGGTGACCACCTGCGTGGCGTCGAACACATGATAGGCCGCCACCAGGACCAGCAACGTTGCCGCCACCGTGCGCACGCTTCCATCCAGGGAATAGAAGCCCGCGACATTGTTTGCAAAGGTCACCAGGACGGTGCCGGACAAGCCGGCAAGCCCGAAGGCCAGCGCAATGCCGGTGATGCCCGTGGCGCGCGCGCGAACGAAATTGCGCGCCCCGATGGCCTGGCCCACCAGCACACCGGTCGCATTGCCCATGGCCAGCGGCAACATGAACATCACGGCAGCCATGTTGGCGGCAATCTGGTGTGCGGCCGAATTGACCGCGCCGAGGCGCGCCACGAACAATGCCATGAACGTGAACGCGGTGACGTCCACCAGGAAGGTCAGGCCGATCGGCAGGCCCAGCGCAATCAGCCGCCGTTGGTCCGCCCAGCGCGGCCAGGACCAGCGGGCAAACGTCGCATGGCTTTTGTAGACCGGTGACAGCGCGCACCACAGCCAGGACAGAATGCACACCACCCAGTTCACCAGCACCGTGGACAGGGCACAACCCGCGGCGCCCATTTCCGGCGCACCCAGGTGCCCGAACACGAAGATCCAGTTGAGGGGCACCTTGAGGGCGAGGCCGATCATGTTCAGCAGCATCATCACGCGCGGACGCGATACTGCCGTGGTGTAGCCAGCAAACAAGCGGACCGCGAGGCCGGCGGGAACGCCCCACGCCGCGATCGCGAGGTAACTTCCGACCTTGTCGGTGACCGCCGGCGAGGCCTCGCTCAAGGCCAGCAGCGGCTCGGGATAGCGGAACACGAAGATCGACAGCACGGCCAGCCCGAGGGTCAGCCACATCGCCTGCCGAACCTGTTCGCCGATCTCTTCATGGCGCCCGGCACCGAACAGCTGCGCCACCGTGGGCGACACGGCCAGCAACACGCCCATGAAGGCAACAAAGACGCTGAAGTAGATGGATGCGCCGATGCCGACGGCGGCGAGGTCATCGGTAGCGTAGCGCCCGGCCATCAGCGTATCGATCACCGCATAGGCCATGACCGCCAGTTGTGCGATCAGGACCGGCCAGGCAAGGCGATAGATTTCGTGGGCGAGTTTGCGGTACATGGTATCGATCAGAGTTCGTACTGCTCGCCGGCGCCAACCAGCGCCTTTTCAATCGCCGCACGCGTCAGCGGCGCCGAGAACAGCTCGATGAACACATAGGCGAAGCCGCGCAAATGTGCGCCTCGCTTGATCGCCAGACGAGTCGTGTTGCTGTGAAACAAGTGGCCTGCTTCCAGTCGCACCAGCCCCTTGTCGCGCTCGGCGTCGAACGCCATCGACGCGATGATCCCGATGCCCAGGCCCAGTTCAACATAGGACTTGATGACATCGGAGTCGATGGCAGACAGTGCAATCTCCGGGACCAATCCCTTGGCCGCAAATGCCTGGTCGATCCGCGAGCGCCCGGTAAAGGTCGGGTCGTAGGTGACGATGGGATGGGCCACCAGATCATCGAGGGTCAGCGATGTCCGCAGTGCCAGGGGATGACCCAGCGGCACCACCACGCAGTGGCTCCAGGTATAGGCCGGCAAGGCCAGCAGGCGCGGATAGCGATCCAGGGATTCCGTGGCAATCGCGATATCCGCCTCGCCCTCGACCGTCATCTCGGCCACCTGCGGCGGGCTGCCCTGGTGCAAATGCAGGTGCACGCCCGGATAGCGGCGCTTGAATTCAGTCACCACGCGCGGCAACGAATAGCGCGCCTGGGTATGCGTGGTGGCGATGGTCAGCACCCCGGAGCGCTCGTCCTTGAACTCCTGGCCAACCTGGCGCAGGTTGTCGACTTCCAGCAAAACGCGCTCGATAATCTTGACCACCGCCTTGCCCGGCTCGGTGACAGCGACCAACCGCTTGCCGCGCCGGATGAAGATTTCAACCCCGAGCTCGCTTTCAAGCTCGCGAATCTGCTTGGAAACCCCGGGTTGCGAGGTATGCAGGCGATTGGCGGCCTCTGTAAGGTTCAATCCCTGGCGCACCGTTTCCCGAACGTAGCGAAGTTGCTGGAAATTCATATACCTTTTAGTTATATACGTATTACTTTTAAGTCTTTTCAATTATAACTCACTTTCCCTATGATGGGCGCCTTCTCCTTGATCTGGAATTTACGGCGCACATGCTGGACGGTGCTTACATCTTGTCGGGATTCGCTGTCGGCGCCATCGTTGGGGTCACAGGCGTGGGCGGCGGGTCGCTGATGACGCCGCTGCTGGTGCTGTTTTTCGGCATCACGCCGGCGACGGCGGTCGGCACCGACCTCTTGTACGCCGCCATCACCAAGGCCGGTGGCGTCTGGGCGCACCAGCGCCGCGGCACCATCCACTGGAAACTGGTCACCCACCTTGCGTTCGGCAGCGTGCCCGCGGCGCTGGTCACGCTGGTGCTGCTGCAGGTCCTGACCTTCGATCACGCGCACCTGTCGTCGGTGATGAGCACAGCGCTGGGATTCGCCCTCATCCTCACGGCACTGGCGCTGTTGTTCCGGGACAGGCTGCACCGCCTGGCGCAGCAGCGCTTCCCACACTCGGGCGAACAACACTCCGTCCTCCTCACCGTGCTGGTTGGTGTGGTGCTGGGTGTGCTGGTCACGTTATCATCGGTAGGCGCTGGTGCTTTGGGCGTGACGGCACTGAGTTTTCTTGCACCCGGCCTGCCTGCGGTGCGCATTGTCGGCACCGACATCGCCCACGCAGTCCCGTTGACGCTGGTTGCAGGGCTAGGCCACGCGGCGACAGGCGTGGTGAATTGGACGTTGTTGGCGAGCCTGTTGATGGGCTCGCTTCCCGGAATCTGGTTGGGCAGCACCCTCGGGCAGCACCTGCCGGAGCGGTTGCTGCGCAGCCTGCTTGCAGCCATGCTGGCGCTGATCGGCGCCAAGCTGGCACTTTGAGGCCTCCATGTCCTTGTACACCTACGATGAAATCGACCAGCGTGTCGTCGACCAGCGCGTCGCGCAATACCGCGACCAGACCGAGCGCTTCCTGGCCGGCAAGCTGTCGGAAGAGGAATTCCGGCCACTGCGCCTGAGGAACGGCCTGTACGTGCAGCGCTACGCGCCCATGCTGCGCGTCGCCATCCCGTACGGCATCCTGTCCTCGAAACAGTTGCGCATGCTCGCCCACATCGCGCGCAAGTACGACCGCGACTACGGCCACTTCAGCACGCGCCAGAACATCCAGTACAACTGGCCGAAGCTGGAAGAGGTGCCGGACATCCTCGCGGACCTCGCCACGGTGCAGATGCACGCCATCCAGACCTCCGGCAACTGCGTGCGCAACATCACGGCCGATCATTTCGGCGGCATCGCGAAAGACGAAATCGTCGACTCCTTCGTGTGGTGCGAAATCATCCGCCAATGGTCAACCTTCCATCCGGAATTCAACTGGCTGCCAAGGAAATTCAAGATCGCGGTGAACGGAGCCAGCGTCGACCGCGCCGCCACGCATGTGCACGACATCGGCCTGCACGCGGTTCGTGATGCCGCCGGCGAAGTCGGCTTTCGCGTCGTCATCGGCGGCGGCTTGGGACGCACGCCCATCGTCGGGCCGGTAGTGCGCGAGTTCCTGCCCTGGCAGCACCTGCTCACCTACCTGGAAGCTGCGCTGCGCGTCTATAACCGCCATGGTCGTCGCGACAACATCTACAAGGCGCGCAT
>CAXNGL010000253.1:0-4940 GCA_964201515.1 Burkholderiales bacterium | reverse complement strand
CCAGCCTCGTGGATAAAGGCGTCACGATCGCGCCGATTACGCTGCATGTCGGCGCCGGGACTTTCCAGCCGGTGCGAAGCGAAAACCTGTCCGAGCATCGCATGCATTCCGAGCGCTTCGCGATCCCGGCAAGTACCGCTGCTGCCGTTGAAAAAGCGCGCGCTTCGGGGTCGCGCGTGATCGCCGTCGGCACCACCAGCCTGCGCGCGCTCGAGTCCGCGGCAATTGGGGACGGCGTAGTCAGGACCGGCGAGGGTGAGACACGGCTGTTCATCACGCCAGGCTATCGATTTCGCATCGTCGATCGATTGCTGACCAATTTCCACCTGCCTCGATCGACGCTGCTCATGCTGGTGTCGGCGTTTGCCGGCTTTGAGGCCATCCGACGTGCCTACGCGCTGGCGATTGCGGAGCGCTACCGTTTTTTCAGCTATGGCGATGCCATGCTGCTCGATCGCGCCAGCCCCAATGCGAATGACTCTGATTAGCGGCCACCCATGAAATTTTCGCTCACCGCCACCGACGGCCTGGCACGGCGCGGGACACTTCACCTGCCACATGGCACAGTCGAGACCCCGGTGTTTATGCCGGTCGGCACCTATGGTTCGGTGAAGGCCATGAGCCCGGTTGAACTGGAAGCCGACGACACCAGGATCGTGCTTGGGAACACATTCCACTTGTGGCTGCGTCCGGGTCTCGACGTCATTGCCGCCCACGGCGGCCTGCACAAATTCATGGGATGGTCGCGCGCTCTGTTGACCGATTCTGGGGGGTTCCAGGTATTCAGCCTTGGCGCCCTGCGCAAGATCAGCGAGGAAGGCGTGCAGTTCGCCTCCCCCATCAACGGCGATCGCATGCTGCTCACCCCTGAAGAGTCGATGCGCATCCAGCGCGTCCTAGACTCCGATATCGCCATGATCTTCGATGAATGCACGCCCTACCCGGCGGACCTGGATGGCGCCGCCGCCTCCATGCGACTGTCCTTGCGCTGGGCAGAGCGCTGCCGTCGCGCATGGGATGGCAGTTCGCCGCACGCTACATCGTGGACGCCCGGCAATGCCCTGTTCGGCATTGTCCAGGGAGGCATGCACGAGGCGCTGCGCGATGAGTCCCTTCAAGGGCTGCTTGGACTCGGATTCGATGGTTATGCCATCGGCGGACTTTCCGTAGGCGAACCCAAGGAAGACATGCTGCGCATCCTCGCCCACACCGGCCCGCAGTTGCCGGCCGACAAGCCGCGCTACCTCATGGGTGTCGGCACCCCCGAGGACATCATGGATGCCGTGGCCAGCGGAATCGACATGTTCGACTGCGTCATGCCGACCCGCAACGCGCGCAATGGCTGGCTGTTCACGCGCTTTGGCGATGTCAAGTTGCGCAACGCTCGCTACCGTGACGACACGCGCCCGCTCGACCCCGAGTGCGCGTGTTACGGCTGTCGTAATTTTTCGCGCGCCTACCTGCATCATCTGCACCGGTCGAACGAGATTCTCGGCGCCCGCCTCAACACCATACACAATCTGCACTTCTACCTGGGCATGATGAAGGACATGCGCGAAGCCATCGCTTCAGGCCGTTTCACGGACTGGTCCGCGGCATTACGAGAACGTCGCCAAAACGGCATTCCGCCCTGATCACCCATTCGCGGGGAAGGGGGATGCGTAAAGCCCCGTTTCGCAGGGGACGAATGCTATACTTTCCGACCGCCTGATCCCGCTCAGGCCCCGTACATCATTGGCGCACCAGCACGGCAAACGCGGTCCGCGCCCCACCAATACACTGCCGAGGAGATTGAATTGCTCATTTCACCCGCATACGCACAGGCCGCTGGTGCAGACGCTGCAAGCTGGACCGGACTGCTTCCAATCGCGCTGATGTTCGTGCTGCTCTACTTCATGATGATCCGACCGCAAATGAAGCGCCAGAAGGACCAAAAGGCCATGGTGGAGGCGCTGCAAAAAGGCGATGAAGTCATTGCTGCAGGCGGACTCCTCGGGCGAATCACCAAGGTGAGCGACGCGTACATCACCCTGGAAATTGCCGAAGGAACGGAAATCAACATCCAGAAGGCCTCGGCGCAGATCCTGCTGCCCAAGGGCACGCTCAAGAACCTCGCCTGATGCGAAGCCGGCGCGCCATCGCGCGGCCCTGGCTTCCCTTGCGCCCCCTGTCGCCCCACACCCCTGCGCTGACTGGCAAACAATGAACCGATACCCCGTCTGGGTCTACATCACCGTAGCCATTGCCATATTGCTGGGCGCGCTCTACACGCTGCCGAACTTCTTTGGCGAGGCGCCCGCGGTGCAGGTTTCCTCGGCGCGCGCCACGGTCAAGGTGGACAGCAGCGTGCTGTCCCGAGTGGAGGGCGCGCTCAAGGACAAGGGGATCGCGCCGACGGGCGTGTTTCTCGACCTGAGCAGCATCCGCATCCGGCTCGCCGACACCGACACGCAGATCAAGGCCAAGGACGTTGTCAGCGCCGCATTGAATCCGGATGCGCAGAACCCCTCGTACACCGTGGCGCTGAACCTGCTCTCGTCGTCACCAGCGTGGCTGAGCGCCATTCACGCGCTGCCGATGTACCTGGGTCTGGACCTGCGTGGCGGCGTGCATTTCCTTCTGCAGGTCGACATGAAAGCCGCCCTGACCAAGCGCATGGACAGCATCGCGGGTGACGTGCGCACATCGCTGCGCGACAAGAATATCCGGCACAACGGCATCTCGCGCGATGGCCCCAACATCACCCTCCGGTTTCGCGACGCCGACACCCAGGACAAGGCGCGCAAGATGATCAGCGAATTCCTTCCGGACCTGGCACTTGCCGATGCCGGGGCCGGAGACGACCTGCGCATCGTCGCAAGCATGCGTCCGGAAGCGATGAAACGCACGCAGGAATTCGCGCTGCGCCAGAACATCCAGACCTTGCACAATCGCATCAATGAACTGGGCGTGGCCGAACCGATCATCCAGCAACAAGGCGCCGACCGGGTCGTGGTGCAGTTGCCTGGCGTCCAGGACACGGCCAAGGCCAAGGAAATCCTGGGCCGCACCGCCACCCTGGAGATCCGCCTCCTCGACGAGGACAACATGAACCCGGCTGCCCTGATGGCGGCGCAAGGCGGCCAGGTGCCTTTCGGCGACGAGTTCTATGTCGAGCGCAATGGCCAGCCCTTGCTGGTGAAGAAGCAGGTGGTCCTCACCGGCGACCGACTGACAGATGCCCAGCCCGGGTTCGACAACCAGACCCAGGAAGCCGCGGTGCATCTGACGCTGGACGCCACCGGCGCGCGCATTTTCAAGGATGTCACGCGTGAGAACGTCGGCAAGCGCATGGCCATCCTGCTGATCGAAAAGGGCAAGGGCGAAGTGATCACGGCACCGGTCATTCGTACCGAGATTGGCGGCGGGCGCGTGCAGATCAGCGGCCGCATGACCACCGTCGAAGCCAACGACACCGCGCTGTTGCTGCGTGCCGGTTCGCTCGCGGCACCCATGGACATCATCGAGGAGCGCACGGTGGGCCCGTCCCTCGGCGCGGACAACATCCGCAAGGGGTTCGAGTCGACAGTGTACGGATTCACCGCCCTGTCGCTGTTCATCATCGTCTACTACACTCTGTTCGGCGTCATCTCGGCGCTGGCGCTGGTCGCCAACCTGTTGTTTCTCATTGCCCTGTTGTCGCTGCTGCAGGCCACCCTCACGCTCCCCGGTATCGCCGCCATCGCGCTGACCCTGGGCATGGCCATCGACGCCAACGTCCTCATCAACGAGCGCATCCGCGAGGAGTTGCGCAATGGCATCAGCCCGCAGGCGGCCATTGCCACCGGCTACGAGCGCGCCTTCGGCACCATTCTCGATTCCAACGTGACAACCATGATCGCCGGCCTCGCGCTGCTGATCTTCGGCTCGGGACCGGTGCGCGGGTTCGCCGTGGTGCACTGCCTGGGCATCCTCACCTCGATCTTTTCCTCGGTGGTGGTGAGCCGCTGCATCGTCAATCTTGTGTATGGATCCCGGCGCAAGCTCGAACGCATCGCCATTGGTGACACCGCATGGAAATAATGCGTTTTTGCATGAGGGCGCGCTTTGAAACCGAGCCCCATCATCCCCCCCTCGTTCAGGGGCCATTTCCGGTCGACCTGAAATGGCCGCTAAGTGCTGACCTAAAACTGGAGCGCTAAGCATGGAGTTTTTCAAGATCCGCCGCGACATTCCGTTCATGCGGCATGCGCTGACGTACAACATCATTTCAGCGGTCACCTTCGTCATTGCCGTTGTCCTGCTGGCAGTCAAGGGCCTGCATTTCTCCATCGAATTCACCGGCGGCACGGTGATTGAAGTCAACTACGACCACGCCGCCGACGTGGATGGCATCCGCAAGACCCTGGAGCAGAGCGGCTTCACGGACTTCTCGGTACAGAACTTCGGCACCTCGCGTGACATCCTGGTGCGCCTGCCGCTGAAGGAAGGTCAGTCCAGCGCGTCCTTGTCGGAAAGCGTCATGAAGGTTCTCAGCGCCAAGGACGCCAGCGCCAAGCAGCAGCGCGTGGAGTTCGTCGGACCGCAGGTCGGGCGCGAACTGGCGGAGACCGGGGCGCTGGCACTGCTCGTCACATCGCTGGGGATCGTGCTGTATCTGGCCATGCGTTTCGAATGGAAGTTTGGAGTCGCGGCCATCATCGCCAACCTGCATGACGTGGTGATCATCCTGGGGTTCTTCGCCCTGTTCCAGTGGGAGTTTTCGCTGCCGGTGCTGGCCGCCGTGCTGGCGGTACTCGGTTACTCTGTCAACGAATCGGTGGTGGTGGCCGACCGGATCCGCGAAAACTTCCGCAAGATGCGCAAGGCGACTGTTACCGAGGTGATCGACAATGCGATCACCACCACGATGTCCCGGACTATCATCACTCACGGGTCCACGCAAATGGCGGTACTCGCCA
>CAXNGL010000252.1:0-4944 GCA_964201515.1 Burkholderiales bacterium | reverse complement strand
CGTGCGGCCCTTGCCCGCGCGCAGCAGCTCGGCCGCCCGGCAACTGGCCTGGAAGACGTAGTTGTTGTAGGGACCGCCGGCAAACGCCATGCCGCCGGTGATTGTGAGGTCGCGATCTAATGACAGGCCGAGCGCTTCGGCATAGGCCTCTACCGCGATGGGAAAGCAGCTGTACAACTCCACGAGGTCGACCTTGTCGGCGGTGATTCCTGCCGCGTCCAGTGCGGCGCGACCGGCGATGCGCGCGCCGGGGCAGGCGGACAAGTCCGCGCGCGCCGACACCGGCACCATGTGGTTCGACTCCGTGCTCGCCACGGGGTACACCCAGCGCGAACGCGGAATGCCGAGCGCCTGCGCGTGCGCGGCGGAACAGAACAGCAGGGCGGCGGCCTGGTCCACGTTCCAGGACGAACAGTGCATGCGCGTGTAGGGGAAGGCCTGCATGGGATTGCGATCCGACGCCTCGCGGATGGCATCGGCCGCAACAGGCGTGCGTTGCCAGGCATGCGGGTTGTCCGCGGCGATGCGGCTGAAGCGCGCGCCCAGTTGCGCCAGGCGATCGCGATGCGCCTCGAGGCTCCAGGCCTTCTTCGCGCGATAGGCGCTCTCCATGATGGCGTAGAGCCCGGCCGGCATGTTCATCCCGGCGCGCTTTTCCGCCGGATGGCGCAATTCATCCTTGGGCGCGAGGTAGATGTCCGGCGCATCGCCCTGCGCGCGCTCGGCCGCAGTCTGTCCCGCGATCTGCGCGCGCAGCAAGCGAAAGCCCGCATCGGCGCCCGCAACCAGCGTGGTGTGCGCATCGCCCGTCGCAATGCGCATGCACGCTTCGCCGATCAGCGTCTGCTGCAACACCCCCACGCTGGCCAGCACCGTCGTGGCACTCCCGGCGCCGATGGCCCGCGCGATCTCGCCGGCCGGATTGCTGTAGGTCCAGCGCCCGCGCGGCACGCCGATGTACTGCGCGCCGGCCAGCGCCTGCGCTGCGCCGCAGTCGGCGCCGGCGGCACGCACCGCCTCCTGCATCAGGTCCATGGGTTCGAGCGCGCGCGTGAAATCCTGTTCGCGCCGGGTGGCGACACCGATGCCCACGAGTACCGGCGTGCGCTCGTCGACGCCTTTCATACTGCGGACCACGCCATGTGCTCTCCTGATTGCAAAGTGATTTCCTTGTATCCTCGGCACCACATCAGGCGCGGAATATGGCACATTTCACCGCCAGCCCCAAACCGCGATGTGTAACGTTCCACATTCCGAACCCGCAGTCGGCGCAAGTCACGCACGGCTGGCGGAATCAGCGGGCAAAATGGACAAAATGGAATCCGTGCGCATCGGCGTCGTCTCCGACATCCACTGCAATGCAACGGGCCTGCGAGCCGCGCTCGCGGCCATGGGCGCGATCGACCAGCTCATCTGCGCAGGCGACAGCATCCATGAATACCGCTTCTCCAACGAGGTGGTGGCCATCCTGCGCGACCATGCGGCGCACACCATCCTCGGCAATCATGAAGAAGGCTTCTACGGGCCGCACGGCATGCGCGCGCGGGACCAGGAATGGATCGACACCGATCACCTCGATTGGCTGGCCACGCGCCCGCACCGCATCGAGCTGGATGTTGCGGGACGGCGCATCGTCATCGTCCATTCCACGCCGTGGTCGCCACGCGGGCAGTATGTCTATCCGCACAGCCCGGAGCTCGCGCGCTTCGGCGATCCGGCGGCCGGCGGCATTGAAGCCGACTACCTCATTTACGGTCACACCCACGCGCCGGTCGCGCGCCGCATCGGCAGCACACTGGTGGTGAACCCCGGCTCGGCTGGCCAGGCGCGCGACGGCCACGGCCTGAGTTGCGCCGTGCTCGAACTCACATCGGGCGAGGCGCACATCGTGGAGTATTCTTAGGGCGCCTAACAGAATTGCCTTTAGGCGCCCCGATTTAGGGGAGCGCGAGGGGATGTATCCCCTCGCATAGTTAGGCATTCTCAGAACATACTCATCGGCACAAAGGTTCCCGCATGAAGCCTGTATCCGCCAGCAGTCAATTTGTCGTCCGCGACAACATCCGCCTGCATCACCTCGACTGGGGCAACCATGGCCGCCATCCGGTGGTGCTGGTGCACGGCGCGCGCCTGCACGCGCATGTGTGGAACGACTACAGCCGGCGCGTGCAGGACAAGTACCACGTCATCGCCGTGGACCAGCGCGGCCACGGTGACAGCGGCTGGGGCGGGCAGGACGCCTACCTGTTCGAGACCCTGTACCACGACCTGCGCGCCGTGATCCAGGCGCGTGGCTTGAAGCGCTACACGCTGGTGGGCCATTCACTGGGCGGCATGGTGTCGATGCTCTACGCCAATCGCCACCATGACGAAATCGAGCGCCTGGTGCTGGTGGACATCGCCGCGGGACTGCCGCCGGCGCCGCCGGATGCGGACTTCTCGCGCATTGCCGAAGTGCCCTCGCCACGGGAATTCGCGTCGCATGACGAGGCCACCGATTACCTCGCCGGCATCATGAAGCTCGCGCCGCGGCACATGGTGGAGGAAAGCGTGAAGTACGGCATGCGCGAGACCGGCGCGGGCAAGCACACCTGGAAGTACGACCCGGCGCTGGCGCAGATGCGACGCCCCAGCCGCGGCGCCGCCGATTTCTGGGCAGTGGTGAAGGACATCCCGACGCGCACACTGCTGCAATACGGCAGCGAGAGCCGCGTGGTGACCGAAGAGATTGCCCGCCAGATGGCCAAGACCATGCCCAACTGCAGCATCGAGCGCATCGACCGTGCCGGACACGCCTTGTTCACCGACAATCCCGACGCATTCGCGGACAGCATGGAGCGATTTCTTGCCGATGGAACGCCGGCGAAGTAATTTTCGATATGATCACTTCAGTACGATAGGCCACGACTAACCTGGCTACACCGCCTGAATGTAATCAACGATGGGTCACTCCACTTCGGCAAGCCGCGGCAGCGCCTCGATATCCCCGCGCGTGCCGATGGCGTACTCGCTGACGCGCGCGGCCTTCCCCGGGCGCAGTTCCACGATGGCCATGCTGCCCGACTCGTCGCGCCCGTAGGGATAAGGCGCCCCGGCATAGGCCGCCACGGTTTCTCCATGACTCACCTTGCGATGGCAATGCACGTGGCCAAGCGCGAGATAGTCGAAGCCGGAACCGGCGATTTCGGCAGGCGTGATCAGCGAGGAGCGGTCGGCATTGGGATCCTCGGCGTAGAAGCCGTGCGCCATGCCGATATGCCACAGGTCGCGCATGCGCGCGGGCGCTCCAGCCATGGGGCGGTGCCCAGGGTGGTGGTCTTCCATGCAACGCCCCCACACCGTGGCGTGCAGCGCGGGAAATTCCAGCACGCGGCCCGCGACATCGTCGATCAGCGTGACGTGGTCCCCGGCGTGGCCGAAATTCATGCGCGCCAGCACCGCATCGTCTTCGCTGTTGTCGTGGTTGCCGGAAATGATGACCGTCGGGCAGGCCACGCGCGCGAGCTGCGCATAGACGAAATCGATGACATCGCCGTGAATGCGATTGTGGTCGAACAGGTCGCCCGCGATGAGAAAGAGATCGGCCTCGTGCGCAAGGGCTGCATCCACCACCCGCACAAACGCCGCGCGCACGTTGACTCCCTCGGCGCCGTCGATGAGGTGGACGTCGGAAGTGTGGGCGATGGTGAGGGGTCGAATCATTGCGTGCCACCCCAAAAAGTACTCTATAGACCGGCGGAGTATAGCGCGATCGCGCATTTCTTCGGCCGACGGAAGTGTTGCGGATGGAGTCGAGTTGCCAACGAGTTCCCGAAGGCGCCCTTCCCCTTTCGCACCCTACTCGCGCCTCTCCCGGAGCAGTCACGCGATGAACGCCGCCCAAACCTTATTGGGCTTCCACACGCTGTTCATCAACTCAAACGCCGGCTCGTCCGCCCATTTCTCATTCAGCACGCGATGCAACCCGAGAAACGCGGTGACCCGAATATTGGCTGCGCAATGAATCCAAACACGCCGACCCTGATGTTTCACCAGCGCAGCAGAAAACGCCTGCAGATCTTGCTCGTTTGGCGCATCGAACCTTACGGGAATGTGGACATAGTCCATGCCAAGAGCGCGTACTGTGCCTGGCTCATCGGGAAGGGAGTAACGCGGGTCGTCGTGCAGCGCGAGGTTGACAACGACTTCGTAACCAGCCGCCGCAATGCCCGCCAACTGCGCTTCCGCCGGCTGGCCTGAGGTGGCCATTTTCGGCAAAGCGGCGCGATAGTTGGTTATGTCGGCGACATTTGGGAACATGAAGGCTCATCGATCCAGTCGGCGCCACGCAAGGTCGGCTCGTCGGCACTGGCGTAGCGCACCGGCACAGCAAGCGCATCCGTCACCTGCTGCACCAGTGTCGTTTTGCCAACCTGTCGCGGACCGGCCACCACGTGCAGGTGGTGGCGCGGCCCGGCCAGGCGCTGGGCCAGTTCAGTCGCCTGCGGACGCCGAAAGGGGATTTCCGTTTACTCACCATACTGAGTAATTTTACTCAGCGTGATGAGCAATGCAATCGGGCGCGCTGCCAATCAGGACAGAAAAGTCGTCACTGACACCGAAGCAATCTTAACTATGATCGAAAACGCCGGAACTTCGGGCTAAACGGCGGGCCATACCTTGTGAGTAATCCGGGTGCTTCGTCGATTGGGGGCGCTCTACTAGCAATTTCAGATGCAACAATACATATGCAGACCTGATTAGCCACAATGTTCAGCTGCACGCAGAACCGCCGCCGCTCTTCCCCCTTGTCAAAGGGGGCGGACGGGCCACAGGCCCGCCGGGGGATTTGCGAGATGGCGACCGTGAAATCCCCCCGCACGCCTGCGGCGTGTCGGCCCCCTTTCACAAGGGGGTGCCCCCATACCCCCGCACGCCTGCGGCGTGTCGGCCCCCTTTCACAAG
>CAXNGL010000251.1:0-4954 GCA_964201515.1 Burkholderiales bacterium | reverse complement strand
CGGGTGGCGCCCAGCACTTCATGGCGGGCCCGCTCCACCTGCCCTCCCTGATCGGGTTTGGGGTTCCTTACGCGATCGTTCTTGCAGGTATTGGCATGCTGATTGATTTTTCAAAAAGCAAAAGCGCTCAACCGGGCTAATCGCCCCGTTAAAGGGGGGGGCCAGTCTTTAAAAAACTGGATTCCCGCTTGCGCGGGAATGACGAGCGCTTAAGCTGGATTCCCGCTTGAGCGGGAATGACGGGCGCTCTTAAGTCACGGCAGTAGTCTTATGTCACAGCAATAGTCTTACGTCACGGCAAGCGCTTTCGAACCTTCCAGCGCTTGCCTGAAAGATTGTGAGTATCAACGGATGGTTTCTATCTTCAGTCTGAAAAGACTGCTACAAGCCTTCAAGTCCATGGTTAGGGTATTCAAATGTCGCCAGATATAGCCAGAGAGTTTTCCCAGCGCTTTAATTCGCTGGCGACCGAGTTCAGCGAAGCAGACATGCGGGCATTCTTGCAGTTTGCAACGGTTGTGGATTTGCCCGCCGGCCGCCAACTTATCCGGGGACGAATGCCGGTTGACTCCGTCTATCTGACCCTCTCCGGCGCGCTTGAGATCCTCGCCGAGGTGAACGGCACTGAATGCAGGGTCGACGATGTGGGGCCAGGGGAATGGCTTGGCGAAGTGTCGCTTCTCAGCGGTGACTCTCGCGCCAGCGCCTCGGTGTCAGCAGTGACGCCGGCGCGCGTGCTGCGCTTCAAGCATCAGGCCATGGAGGAGATCATGTCCCGGGACGGAGAGCTGGCAATTTCGCTTCTGCAGCATTTGGCGCTGATGATGGCCGGGAAGGTGACTCACTTAAATGACAAGTTGTCAGAGATAGTGAAAGAGCAGCGCTTGTCTGGCGCAATCCCGGCGGCTGGCTTGGAGCAAGACAACGAGCCCAAAGATTATTGGCCGGTAGCTAATCCGGCAACGGCAACGGCCGATCTGAATACGTTCTTGCGCACACTGCCAGGTATTGAGAATTTTTCGGTGAAAGATATCAATATATTAGCCAGGAATGTCACCGTCACGTTGTATCCGGCACGCCACGTATTCACCCACCAGGGTGAGCGCAATGATTTGATTTTCCTGGTGGTGGATGGGGCGGTATTGATGCGCAGCGTCAACCCTGTCGCGAACACCGTGACCGAGAAAATTTTTAATGTTGGAGAGTGGTTTTCCTTGCCATCCCTGATCAGTAATTTGGCGGCATTCGCGACGGTTACAGCGCCGAAACAGGTATTGGTGGCTTCAGTGTCTCGTGATGACTTCAACCGCATATCAGATGAGTCTCTGGCCGGAGCGCGTTTCTTTCTCTATATGCTGGTCAATGAACTCGCACGAAAGGTGCAGAGCACTCACGCAATGATACGTGCTGTGGTTCCCGGCGCTCAGTTTTCTCTCTGATTTCGGAGATGGCCGTTACTTTCTCGCCGTCGCCGTGCACTGCGCTGGTCAGGGCGCTGACGATGACAGTGACGTTGGGCAGGCGGTTCAGCTTGGCCTGCAGCACCGCGTCGGCGCGCAGTCGGTGTGCGACACCGAGATGAGATTCTCGATGCCCATGCTATCCCGCACCTGGCCGCCGAAACGCTCGGCCACCAGCTCAGGTCATGCAATCGTGGCTGCCCGCTCAGGCGGGCAGATGCCACTGTCGACCGGTAACCAGATTGTGAAGGTGCTGCCGGTGCCAAACTTGCTGTCGATTTCCAGTAAGCCACCCATCAGACCGATGATTTCCTTGACAATGCTCACTCCCAGCCCGGTGCCAGGGATGCTGCCGGAGGCGTCGGCTCGGTAGAAGCGTTCGCCGACGCGGGCGAGCTGTTCCGGGGTCAAACCAATGCCATGGTCGGTGACGGCGATACCGGCGAAGCGGCGACCGCCCTTCTCCTGCATGCAGCCGCGCACCTCGATGCGACTGCCGCTCGGTGAGTACTTGATCGCATTGCCGAGCACGTTGTTGAGCACCTGGCGCAACTTGGCTGCATCGGCGCGCACCGGCGGCAGGGCATCGGGCATTTCCACGCCAAACTGCCAAAGCCCTGCGTCGATGTTCAGTGCCGCAAGCGTCTCGTCAAGCAATCGCCCCAGCGGTACCGCTTCGATGAAAAAATCCTTGCCGCCCCCCTCCTCAATACGGCTCAGGTCGAGCAGTTCATTGATAATGGCAACCATCCGCTCGGACTGCCTGTAGATGATGGAGAGCAAGTCCTTGCGAGTGTCATCATCGACCTCGCGCTGCAGCAGCAGCTCGGTGAAGCCGTAGATGCTGGCCATGGGGTTGCGCAACTCGTGCGCGGCGTGGGCGAGGAACTCGCTCTTCATGCGCTCCAGGGCCACTTCATGCGTGACATTGCGCAAGTGAAGGGTCTGCGAGATGGACGCCCCATCAGACACGCGCAGACTGGCCTCCCATAATGGTTTGCCGCTACCGACAAGTTCAATCAAGTGACGCTGCTGCGGGCGCTTATCGTCTGGGCGCGCGCCGTCTTTGATTGCCGCGGCGGTCAATTCATCCTCACTACGCAGCGCAGCGATGCCGACAAAAGCCGCCCACGGCTTGCAGTCGCGCGCCAGGCGCTCGGAAAACGCATCCTCGCCCATGCCGAGAATCTCATCGTTGGTATAGCCGGTTGCGGCGAGAAAAGTCGGATTGGCAAATTGCACGCAACATTCGGTGTTGAACGACACCATCCCGTTCGGGCTGGTGGCAAAAATGGAATTCAACTGCTGGGCGTGATCTTCGGCGCGCAGCTGGGCCACCTGTGCCGCGTACTGGGCCAGCTCTGCCGCACGCTGGGCCGCGATACGCTGGCTTTGTTCCTCGGCAATAAGAATACGGTTCGCGCCCAACTGCCCAGCCATACGGTTGAAATCAATCGCCGTCTGGGCAAGTTCGTCGTCGCCCTTTACCGGCACCCGGTAGGCAAAATCGCCTAAGGCAATGCGGGCACTGGCGCTGCGCAGGGCAGTCAGCTGGCGCAGCAGATAGCTTCCCAACAGCCAGGAGAATACGCCAACCAGCAGCATGCCAAGCGCGGCAACACCTGCGGCTTGGTTGCGCGAGCTGCGCAGCAACGCGGTCAGGAAATCGGTCGATACGCCTACCCTCACCTCGCCAAAGCGAATGCCGCCCGCCTCCACCGGGATCGACCAGTCGAAGATGCCATCGACTGCCTGATCGACAGCGAGGTCGGCGCGAAAGGGTCTCGACAACAGCGCTGCGTCGCCCTGCTGCGCGAGCAAGTTACCCTGGGCGTCCAGAATTCGCACATAGTCCATCTCCCTGGAATTCATGGCCTCGATCGTCAGACTATCCAGGGTGGCCAGGTCCTCGGCGATCACCGCATCCTTGGCGGCGACGGCCAGCAGCCTGGCGCCCAGTTGCGCCCGCCGCGCCAACTGCCCCTCGTTGGACTCGCGCAGCACCGACAGGGTGCTGCCGACCAGAACGGCAAGCAATACCGTTTCGATGGCCGCCACGCCCAGAATGGTCTTAGTGCGAAAGTTCATCGTCAATCAAGGTTTCGCTGTCGCCTTGAGAACGCTCACTCCCGGCTATAGCGCGCGAGTAGCTGAATATCGAGGGCGCGGATGTCGTTCCATTCGGCGTCGCGGGCGGCGACGATGCCCTTGAACGCCAGCGGCTCGAGCAATCGCTGCCCGATGGGGTCGGCAGCCAGCGATGCCATGGCCGCCTGCACCTGGGCGACCCTGGCCGGCGCGACGCGCGGATGGGCGGCAAAAGCATGCGGCGTATAGGCGGGCGTCTCGGCGATGATGCGCAGCGAATCGCGAATATCCGCGGGGATCGCCTCGAAAGTGCGTTGCACGCCCGCGCCCGCTTCATGTAAGCCCGAAGCCACGACGCGAAATACGGAATCGTGGGAAGCCACGAACTTGGCCTCGATGGAAACCTTCAACCGACCGAATTCCGCCTGTGGCAGGATGCTGGCGGCAAACGACGCCGGCGCCGGAAACGCCACCGACTTGCCCGCCAGATCGGCAAGCTTCCGATGGGGGCTGTCCTTCTTGACCACCAGAATGCCTTTGAGCTTGCGATCCTGCTCCTTGGCAAAAGCCTGGTAGCGCGGCACTGCATTAAAAACCACATAGTGGTAAGGGTTCATGTAGGCCAGATCGTAGGCGCCCCGACTCAGTCGCTCCTCGAACGCGGGAATATTGGCGGCGGTACGAAATACGATCGGCACGCCCGAGCGCTTAGCAATCTCGGCCATGAGCGGGCCCCATTGCGCAGCCAGTCGGCTCGCCGCCTGCTGTGGCACGATGCCGAATTCAAGCGGCTTTTCTTGTGCCGCCGCTGGCACCGGCATGAGCATGGCGCAGGCCACAATCAGGGCCCTGGAAAAATACGCCATTGATTTTTTTGCAATCGATGGCTGCAGGCGGCTAGTCATTCTTGACCCCCTGCCCGCGGCGGCGTTGAACATTCAGCGGCCATAAGGGGACACGGGTTTGGTCAATTTTTCGCGCTTCTCGACCACTTCGATCAGGCGGTTCGGACTGAAGGGCTTGACCATATAGGCGTCGGCGCCGGCGAGGTCGCCGCTGGTGTAGTCGTCCTGTTGGCCACGCGCGGTCAGCAGCACAACATAGGCCCCGGCAAGCGCCGGGTCGGCCTTGATGGCGCGGCACACGGCGAAACCATCCAGCGCGCCGGGCATCATCACATCCAGCAGTACGACGTCGGGCTTGTGCTCACGGGCGAGCGTGAGCGCAGTTTCTCCGTCCGCCGCCTCAAACATTTGATAGGGTCTTCGCGTAAGAGTGTGGGTGATTTTGGGTCATTTTAGAGCGCTGGGAGCATGCAAGTGAGAATTTTCAGTCGCAAATATTCTTCGTCTCGCAGTCCATATGCGCGTCGCTGGATGACACGAATCTTATTGTTCAAGCCTTCC
>CAXNGL010000250.1:0-4960 GCA_964201515.1 Burkholderiales bacterium | reverse complement strand
CACGAATCAACAGACGTTTAACCGGACACTACTGATTACATATAAAACATGACCGGGCGATCATCCACCGCGATAGACTACGCACTCTGGCTCACCAGAAGCCACCCCCGGGAGGGAATGCAGGTGGAAGACCCTGTTGCCGCAGCGCCTCGCCACCCGACGCAACATGACGCGCTTTGCATAACTGTGCGCACATGAATCCCCGCCTTCTCCTCCCCATCATCGGCGCCGTCCAGGGCGCCCTGCTCTACTGGCTGTACCGTGCCGCCAAGGATCATTCCTGGCCCGCCACCGAGCCCGTTGCCTTCGGGCTTTTCGCAGCGCTCGCTGTGGGCTTGACCGCCATCATCTACCTGTCGCAGGCCACCGGCATGCCGCTGCGTCGCCGCGCCCTGCTCATCGCGCTCATGGCGCTGGCCTATGCGCTTCTCGGCGCATATGCGGGTTGGGTGAGCGGGAGCAGAGTCTTCGGCGAAGGGCCGTCACACGCGGCCAATGCGCTGGCCGCCGCCATCCTCGGCTTCATGTTGGTGCCGCTGGTGTCGGGGTGGAACGCGGCGCCTCAGGAAAACCCGCAAGGACAATACGGCCGCTGGAACTACCACCTTCTCTACGACATCGCCTGGCGCAACGCCGTGCTGTGCTTAACCAGCGGCGTGCTGACCGGCATTTTCTGGATGGTGCTGCTGGCCGGTGCCGGACTGCTGAAGAGCCTGGGCCTGGGCGCCTTCTTCGACCTGATCAAGGAACCCGAATTCTTCATTCCCGCAAGCTGCATCGCCGCCGGCGAAGCCTTCGCGCTGGGCCTGTCGCGCGCCGAGCTGCTGGTGTCGCTGCGCCATTTCTGGATGACGCTCACCGCCTGGTTCCTGCCGCTGCTGTTGTGCTTTGCCGTGGTGTGGGTGATCGCCCTGCCCTTCACCGGGCCCGACGAACTGTTCAGCACCAGGATGGCCGCCTTCTTCCTGCTCTGGTTCGCGGCGCTGTGCATCAACTTCCTCAACTCCGCCTGGCAGGACGGCAACGAGGCCGTGTACGGCACGCGCCTGCAGGTGCTGGTGGCCGCGCTGTGGCTGACCCTGCCCGTGGTGGTGGGAGTGGCCGGCATCGCGCTGCAACAGCGCATCGCGCAGTACGGCTGGACCGATGACCGCATCTGGGCCGCCTTCGTGTGGCTGCTCGCGGCGGGTTATGTCACCGGCTATGCGCTGTCATGGCTGCCCGCGCTGAAGCGCCGCGGCTGGATGGCCGGCGTGGGCAACACCAACATTACCGTCGCCCTCGTCATGTGCACGGGTCTGGTGCTGCTGCTGAGCCCCGTGCTCGACCCGCGCCGCGTGTCGGTGAACGACCAGATGGCGCGCCTGCGTGCCGGCCTGGTGAAGCCCGATACCTTCGACTACAACTACCTGCGCCTGCAGGCCGGGCGCTGGGGAACGGACGCACTGAAGGTTCTTGCCGAAGAACAAGGTGACGAGCGCACCCGCGACATCGCTGACCGGGCGAAACAGGCGCTGGCGCTGCGCGCCGCGCGAGGCCTCGACGGCCCGCACAACCTCGAGCGCGATCCTGCACGCTCGCGCATCCGCATGATCCCCAAGGAAACGGTGCTCGCCGACGCGCTGCTCGACAGGATCCGCGATCCCAAGGCGGACTACCAGGAACGTCAGTGCCTCGCGCCCGAGCGCAAGTGCATCGCCTGGGTGCGCGACCTAAACAAGGACGGCAAGGACGACGTGCTGCTACTGTCTTACCAAAACCCCAACGACTTCCCCACGGTAGCAATCTACAGCGGCGGCGACGACTGGAAGCGGGTTTCAACCATCCACGGCAGCGTACGCGCAGAGAAGTGGGTCGCGGCGATGGAGGCGGGGAAGGTGGTGGCGGAGTTTCCGAAGTGGCCGGATCTGGTGGTGGATGGGGTGAAGTCCAGGGTGAGTGTGGGCCAGTAACAGAAACACTCTCGGTCGGGACCTGAACCTCGCCGATACCTCACGTCGAACGCAGTTCCTCGCGGATCACCCGGCGTAGCGTGGTTTCAATCTGCTCGCCAGTCATCGCCTGGTGGAGGGCCTGATTGATGAGCGTCTGATAACCGCGCTCCCCAGCTTTGGCCTTGAAGAAAGCGATGATGGCGCCATCCAGCATGATTGAAACGCGCTGCTTTCCCAGGCGTTCATTGACTGCAGCGGAGAACTGTTCCCGGCTGACATCCTTGAGACCGACGCGCAGGCGAGGCGGCTTAGAGGTAGCGGGCAAGCGTTTCGATTTCATGGAGTTCCGCCTTTCGCATGGAGATGATGTGAATTTCGTGTTCGGATTCCGTGTGGCAGATCGTCACGATGGCTGTGTCAAGAAAACCGGTGGAATTGAATCGCTGCTCGCCGTCGTAGTCGCGGGCGTCTTCCACCGTGAAAGTCGGCCCGCTGAATACCTGCTCGGCTTTCGCGAAATCAAGGCCGTGTTTTTTTAGGTTGGCCGCGCGCTTTGCCGCCGTCCACGTGAATTTCATGGACCTTATTATACATACAATAATATGTATTTCAAGCTGCTGATCGCGACCTCGCGGCCCAACAAGCGTAGGAAACGACTGCCATCACCGGCGCGAAACCAGCAAGCGAAGCGCCGGTGATTGCGCATCCGGTGCAAGGCTTGGTTCGGTGACTAAATGATTCGCCGCCAACGCTTGAATGCCCGAACATCGTCGGACGTTAACGTGAACCACTCGCCCTTCATTCTCTTCTCTGCGAACCGACGATGCCAGTAGGCTTCGACACCCGCCGGATCATCAGTTTCGATGACATGAATTGGCTCGATCTTCTCCGGAAGATCAAGGCCTATCTCGCCCTCTCGCCGGAGTCGATTATTTGTGCGGCCGATCTTATATTCGCGACGGGCGCCGTGCTTGATGATGTAGAAGTAGCCGATGACCACTTTCTCGGCCGACGGGTAGTCTTCGTCGGCCGAGGACGTCAAGGAGCGGAGATAATGCTCGCACTACTCAACCACGTTTTCGAATTCCAGGTCCGAACGGCAGAACTCTATTACCCTTTTGACCATCTCAGCTTTGCTGCCGAATCTGGCGAAGGTGTTCCAGCTAGGAAATTGAGGATCGTTCCGCCGTTTTAGGCGAAGTTCACCAGCAGTTGGAATCCGCCCTAGTTCACGCGCGTACTCTGAATACTTGGCGAGGAGCAGTTCATCGTCGAAAGCAGGGTTGAGTTCGTTCGGGGTATACCCGGCCTCCTGGACAGCGTCGCCCCACTTGGCCCAAAGCTTCCCGAACCAGTCGGCTCGCCTGATCCCGGTTTCCGATTCAAAGCGTGCCTCGCCTAGCGGGACACCGCCATTGGCAGCCTCAGTGCGTGCGATCTCAGTAAGAATGTGGACTTTCTTGACTGCGCTCTCGTAGTTGCCATCGAACGTCAATAATCAACTGCCACTGAAAGCGGCCCGTTGCATTTTAAGTTGGACCACACTACTTGAAATTTCCGGTTATCCACGAACCGAGATTGGTTGTCAGGCGCGCTAGCTCCGGAAAAACCAAGAAGGAGGCATGTACAGCTTCTTCCGTGACTGGGTCTACGCTCGAGGGATGACCAGCGTCATTCCGGGTTGATCGAATCTGCTGGGCGAATGCGAGCCAATACGCCTCAAACTCTTCTCGCAGCTCCTTCGGTAGAGTGCCCTTTTTGGACTCGATCAGTCCGTGCAGTGCATCAAGCACTGTTTTCACTCGCCAATCAGTCAATCCCTTCGGTTCTGGCGTCTTCAATTTTGCAAGACGTTGAATGGAAATATCTCGAAGTTCAAGAATAAGGATTTCAGCTGAGGCGCCAATCATCACTGCCGCGGCCTTGAAATACCCCGCAACGAAACAGTTTAGCCCTTCAGTCAGGTACGAATTGGCAATGGCGTTTAGTTTTGCGACTTCTGCCATGTGCCGAAGATAACCGGAAGGATTTCCCGGATCTCGGCTGAGCCTATCTAGTGCGCGGCGGCCTCGATCGGTGAAATGAAAGAATGGTGGGTTGGGGTTTGCGAGATTCCTTCCCCACGCAAAATATCCAGTTCTAAGGAGGTCGTGCCACTGGGTCAATATTGCTTGGTCGAGTTCACCATCCACGCGCCCTCCAAGGCGTTCAACCACGCCATCGAACCATGTCGTCTGGGTGAGCGGAGCGCCAATTTGATCCCTTGGTTGCTGGTCGCGAGCTACCGTGATGATTAGTGCTCGAAGATCCATCGGCGTTAGATGTACCATGACGTTCTCAGTGTGGTCTAACTAAGTACCGGCACCGAAATGGTGCTTCTGTTGACACCAAAAGTGGTGTGTATCAAGGAAACAATACTCGCAAGTCTATGATTCAGCAAAACTTTCAATTCCCATTCCGAGGTATTTAGGATTTGGCTGCCCATTCGTTCTAGAACCCCAAGTCACTCTGAAACCTCAGGCCCAGTGCAATTTTTCAAGCACTGTCAAATATCAGCAAGGGTGCCTGAGAGATCGCCTCATTCAAAAAAAGCGCACCAGCGCACCCACCCATCCGTCAGCCCTTCCCCGCCGCATCCACCTCCGCAAACACCTGCTCGGCCAGATGAAACGCCGTGTTCGCCGCCGGAACCCCGCAGTACACCGCAGCCTGTAACAACAACTCCTTGATCTCATCCCGCGTCACGCCATTGTTGGCGGCGGCGCGCACGTGCAGGCGGAATTCGCCCTCGCGGTTGAGCGCCACCATCATGGCGATGACGATGAGGCTGCGCGTGCTGCGCGGCAGGCCGGGCCGGGTCCAGATGTCGCCCCAGGCGTGGCGCGTGAGCATGTCCTGGAATTCGCTGTTGAACTCGGTGCGCTTGGTCACTGAGCGATCGACGTATTCCTTGCCCAGCACCTCGCGGCGCACCGCCATGCCTTGTTCGTAGCGCTCTTTTTCGTCCATTGGAATTCCTTTCGGTG
>CAXNGL010000249.1:0-4971 GCA_964201515.1 Burkholderiales bacterium | reverse complement strand
TTGCCGACGCTCAGGGTCGCCACTCCACACCCCGGCTCTGGGAGCTGTTCGACGGCAGTCGCGAGCGTCTGAAAATTGCTCATGAGTGCATCGACCGGCACGTTGCAGCGGATCGAGTCGCGGTAATCGTTGCCTACGCCGATGGTCATGACGAAGTTTTGAGCTTTCGCCAGCTATCGCAAGAGTCTTCCCGCTTCGCACATTACCTTGTCTCCAAAGGGGTTCGGCCCGGCGACAAGATAGCCGTCATGCTGGAGCCATCACGCGCGTTCTACACCGCAATCTTCGGCGCCATGAAAATGGGTGCGATTGCCGTTCCGCTATTCACGCTGTTTGGTCCTGACGGTGTCAGGCTTCGTCTTCAGGATTGTTCCCCGAAATTATTGGTCACCAATTCGGAGAAGGCGCAAATGGCGGCTGGACTCTCATCTGTGGAAGTAGTCGTTGCAGATGATGTCTTCATGGCGCTTCTCGCCGGTTTTTCCGCAGACTACAAACCCGACACGCGGGCCGATGACTTCGCGATATTTCAATACACGTCGGGCACGACGCGTGAACTGCCGGAGGCCGTCAAGCACACGCATCGGTCGATTGTCACGCTGATGCTTGCAGCCCTTTACGGAACCGGTTTGCGTCCCGGCGATCGTTTTTTCTGCCCGTCTTCGCCCGCCTGGGGACACGGGCTTTGGCACGGCACGCTTGCACCCCTGGCGCTTGGCATAACAATCGGCGCCTACTCAGGAAAATTCTCTGCAGAACGACTTTTTCGCGCGCTGCAGGAGCATTGCTTCACGAATATTTCGGCTGCGGCGACTCACTATCGAATGATGCGCAATGCGGGTGTTGCGGGCCGCTACCATTACAGCCTCGAGAAGCTTTCGTTCACGGGAGAGCCGATCGACAGCGAAACCGAGAAGTTCGTCGAGGAAACGTTTGGACATCAGGTTTGCAGCATGTACGGTACGACGGAAATCGGCGTGATTCTTGTGAGTTATCCCGCAGCGAACGATTTTGTCGTCAAGCCAGGTTCCCTCGGCAAGCCCGTTCCCGGCGTTCGCGTCGAAGTGCAAGACCAGAACGGATTGCCTTGCGCACCCGGCGTCATGGGAGAGCTGAAGGTCTGGCGCCGCGATGGATGGCTGTCAACCAAAGACCTTGGCCGCATCGATGAAGAGGGCTATTTCTATCACGGGGGACGTGCTGACGACGTCATCATTTCGGCGGGCTGGACGATGAGTGCCGTCGAAATCGAGGACGCAATTCTCAAGCACCCGGATGTATTGGAGGCGGCGGCGATTGGTGTGCCCGATCCGCTGCGTGGGCAGGTTGTCAAAGCGTTTGTCGTCACGAACCGCATCGGTAACGATAAATTAGCCCGTGAAATCGAGGATATCGTGCGCAGCCGACTGAGCCAGCACGAGTATCCCCGTCAAATTGAGTTCGTAACGGAACTTCCCAAGAATCCTGCTGGCAAGGTGAATCGCAAGGCACTACGCGCACGCGAGCAGGCGGTTGTAACTACGTAAATCTGATGACCATTGAAATGGACAATGCCATGCAAGCAAGTATGAAGGCAGAAAGAGAATTCCCCAGGATCACGGAAGCCAGCCTTGAGAGTTTGCGACGGAGAATCGGCGTAAAGATCGGTGAAACGGCTGAGCCGTGGTGCTATGAGGCAACGCGGGACAATATCCGCCACTATGCACATGGAATAGGCGATGACAATCCGCTGTGGTGCGAGCCGGCGTATGCGGCGAAAAGCAGCTATGGCGGAATTATTGCGTTGCCGAGCTTCCTGTTCAGTACCAGTCGAATTGTCTCGGGCTATGTCGGGGGCATTCCAGGCGTTCACGCCATGTGGTCGGGCGCGGACTGGAACTGGCACAAGCCGGTTCACAGGAACGACACGATTTCGACCGAGTCATGGCTGAAAGATCTGATCGAGCACCAGACGAAATTCGCAGGCCGTGCGATCCAGCAGATCTACCATGTCAAGTTCTACAATCAGAACGGCGACTTAGTCGCCGATGCCGACAGTTGGTGTTTTCGCACCGAGCGTGACGCGGCCCGTGAGCAAGGTACAAAGTACGCTGAATTGCGCGCTCGAGAGCCGCACCGATATACCGACGCTGAACTCGCCAAGGTGTACGACCTTTATGCGAAAGAGGAAGTTCGCGGCGCGACAAAACGCTATTGGGAGGATGTGGCCGAGGGCGAGACTTTGCCTGCGATGTCAAAGGGGCCAATGACGGTGACTGGTTTCATCGCCTATGCCCAGGGCTGGGGCGGCCTTTACATTCGTGCCAACAAAATGGCCTGGAAATTGATAGATGCTCATCCGGGGCTTGGGATCAAGAATCGTTTTGGAATCCCCGATTGTCCGGAACGAGTGCATTGGGAAGAAGAGTTTGCGCTGGAAGTGGGAGCGCCGGGTGCGTACGACTACGGTCCGGAACGCTGCTCGTGGCTTACCCATCACATGACCAACTGGATGGGGGATGATGGCTTTCTGCGCCGCGCCAGCTGCAAGATCCGCAGGCACAATCCTCAAGGCGACTTTCTTTTCATCAATGGTAACGTGAAGCGCAAATTCATCGAGGATGGTCGTCATCTCGTCGAAATTGATCAGGAGGCGCGAAATCAGAATGACGAGCTATCCATACTCGGCTCGGGTGTGGTCGAGCTGCCGTCAAGGGGCTAGGGTCTGTTGACATTCAGTTTAACCACACGAAGGCGGCGACCAAGGCGATGAGCGATGCGCTGGGCCAGTTTTGCTTCAGTAGTCGCGCAGTACGTTCTGCGGGCATTGGCTGGTTAGCGATGCTGCCCGCGAAACGCCCAGCGCGTAAAGCGCTTTTCGATCAGCGCGGTGATCACATAGAGGATGATGCCCAGCACCGCGAGCACCAGCAACCCGGCGAACACGATGGGCACCTGGAAGGCGGACTGGGCGTCGAGCATGAGCTTGCCCAGCCCCTTGTTGGCGCCCACGGTCTCGGACACCACGGCACCGACGAATGCCAGCGTGATGGCCACTTTCAGCGAGCCGAAGAAATACGGCATCGAGCGCGGGATGCCGACCTTGCGCATTACATCCAGCCTTGAGGCGCCCAATGCGCGCAGCACGTCCTCCAGTTCCGGCTCCGTGGTGGCAAGACCGGTGGCGACGTTGACCACGATGGGGAAGAACGAAATCAGGAAGGCCGTGATGATGGCCGGCACTTCACCCAGGCCGAACCACAGGATCAGCACCGGCACTACTGCCACCTTCGGGATGGAGTTGAAGCCCACCATCACCGGATACAGCGCCGAGTAGATGGCGCGATGCCAGCCGACGAAGATGCCGAGCAGGAGGCCGAACACGGTGGCGATGAGAAAGCCGGCGATGGTGGTCCACAGGGTCACCAGCGCGTTGTCGTAGATCGGCACGCGGAACTGCCACAGCGCGCCGAATACATCCATCGGTGCGGGCAGGATGGTGAGCGGCAGCTTGAAGGCGCGGCACACGAGCTCCCACAACAGGAACAGGGCGAGCGTGAATGCGGCCGGCGCGAGCACCTGCACGGCGAAATCCTGGCGCGAGTTCAATGCCGTCCCCCGCCGATCCCCATGCGCAACTCGTGCACGATGGCCTGGAACTCCGGCGTGTAGGTGACTTCGAGGTCGCGCGGTCGCGCAAGGCCGATTTCGCGGCGCATGACGATGCGGCCCGGGCGGTTGGACATCACGTACACCGTGTCGGCGAGGAACACCGCCTCCCTGAGGTCGTGCGTCACCAGCATCACGGTGACCTTTCGCTGCTGCTGGATGTCGCGCAGCGTGCACCAGAGCTCTTCGCGGGTGAAGGCATCCAGCGCGCCGAAGGGCTCATCCAGCATGAGGATTTCCGGTTCATGGATCAGGGCGCGGCAGATCGAGGCGCGCTGCTGCATGCCGCCGGAGAGTTCCCATGGTTGCTTCTCGGCGAAGGCGCCCAGGCCCACCGACTCGAGCAGTTTCAGGGCCTGCGCGCGGTACTGCGCCCGTTCCCGGCCGATGCGGCTGCGATGCGGCTGCACGATTTCCAGCGGCAGGAGCACATTGTCGATGGCATTTCGCCACGGCAGCAGGTTGGAATTCTGGAACGCCATGCCCACCGACTTCAGCGGCCCGGTCACCGGCCGGCCTTCGATGGTGAGCTTCCCTGAGGAGGGCAGGTGCAGGCCGGAGATGAGCTTCATCAGCGAGCTCTTGCCGCAGCCCGACGGCCCCACCACGGCGATGAATTCGCCGCGGGCGATGTCGAGGGTGACTTCCTCGATGGCGCGTACCTGCTCCGCGCCACGGCCGTAGGCCATGGCGACGGACTCAAGGCGGACGAAGGGTTCGCTCATCGGCTGCTCCCGGAGATTGTCTGCGGGGCTGCGACTACTTCATCAACCGCTGTTCGCGCGGCGGCAGGTACTGCGCGGTGAAGATATCGGCGCTCTTGGGCTTGGCGGTGTACTTGAAGGTCAGGCCGATCTGCTCGATGGCGCGGTCCATGCGCTTGGCGTCGATGCCGCCCAGCCCGTTCTTCTGCACATCGGCCGTGACCACGTTCTTGGCCATCGCCAGTTTCAGGCGCTCCAGCTCCACGGCGCGGTTAGCGATGGGATTGCGCTTCAACAGTGCGTCGATGGCGGCCTCGGGATCCTTCATGGTGTCCTGGAAACCGCGGATGGTGGCCTTGACGAAGCCGGACACCGCCTTGGGATTGAACTTCATGAAGTCCGGGTTGGCGACGATGGCGTTGCCGTAGAGGTCGACGCCGAAATCGCGCATGTGCAGCACCACGATGTCGTCGCCCGCGACGCCGGCGGCCTTGAGGTTCATGTAGGAGGAAAACCAGAAGCCGGTGATGGCATCCACGCGCCCCTGTGCGAGCATGGGTTCGCGCACCGGGAAGCCGACGTTCTCGATCTTCACCTTCGATGTGTCGATCTTGTTGGC
>CAXNGL010000248.1:0-4979 GCA_964201515.1 Burkholderiales bacterium | reverse complement strand
AGCGGCAGGATGCTGGCCAGCCACTGCGCCCATTCGGGCATGCCCCGGTAGGGAAACATGAACCCCGACAGCAGGATTGAAGGCAGGAAGAAGAAGAACGTCATTTGCATGGCCTGCAGCTGGTTGCGCGCGATCGACGAGAAGGTGATGCCCAGCGTCAGGTTGGCGGCGATGAAAATCAGCACCACGAAGAACAGCACGAACGGGTTGCCCTTCATCGGCACGTTGAACACCAGCTGCGAAGCGAGGAAGATCAGCCCGACCTGGATCAGGCCGATCATGATGTAGGGCACGATCTTGCCGGTGAGCACCTCGATCGGCAGGGCGGGGGTGGCCAACAGGTTCTCGAAGGTGCCGCGCTCGCGCTCGCGCGTCACGGCGAGACCTGTCATCAGAATCATGGTCATGGTGAGGATGGTTCCGAGCAGGCCGGGCACGATGTTATAGGCCGAGATGCCCTCCGGGTTGTAGCGACGATGCACCCTGAGGTCGATCGGCGCAGGGGAGGGGGGCACAGTACCGAGCGCGCCGGCGAGGTCGCGCGCCAGTGCCGTCGCAGCCAGCACCTGCAGCGCGCCGATGGCATTGTTGGTGGCCGAGGGGTCGGTGGCGTCGGCTTCGACCAGGACCTGCGGCTGTTCGCCCCGCACCAGGAGGCGCGAGAAATTCTCCGGGATGTTCACCACGAACTGCACCTCGCCGTGCGCCAGCAGTTCCTCGGCCTCGTCTTCCCGCGTCACCTGCACCACGCCGCGAAAGTAGCCGCTGTTCTCCATGGCGCGGATGAAGGTTCGGGCATACGGGCTGTTGTCGGCAGACAGCACCGCAGCGGGCAGGTTCTTCGGGTCCGCATTGATGGCGAAGCCGAACAGCAGCAACTGCATGACCGGAACGCCGATGATCATGCCGAAGGTCAGCCGGTCCCGCTTGAGCTGGATGAACTCTTTTCCGATAATTCCGAACCAGCGGGAAAGCGAGAAGCCGTTCATCGCCATTTCCTATTGCTCGACAAAATTGTCCGTCGCGCCGGCCATCAGCGAGATGAATACGTCTTCAAGGGTGGAGTCGATGGGCTCGACGCGATAGTCAGCGTTGCCGACGTAGGGGACGAGCGCAGCGCGGAGCAGCGCATCGTCCTGCCCCGTGACATGCAGGGTGTTGCCGAAGGGCGTGACTTGTCCGACCCCGGGGAGGGCGCGCAATACTGCGGAGACCGCCGCCAGATTGGACCCCGTGATGGCGTAGGTGTGCAGCATCTGGCTGCTCACGACTTCGGCTGCGGTGCCGGTGGCGAGCAGCTTGCCATAGGCGATGTAGGCAAGCCGGTGGCAGCGCTCGGCTTCGTCCATGTAGTGCGTCGATACAAGGACGGACAGGCCTTGCGCCGCCAGGGCGTGGATCTCCTCCCAAAAGTCGCGCCGCGCTTTCGGGTCGACACCGGCGGTGGGCTCGTCCAGCAGCAGCAGCCTGGGCTGGTGCAGGAGGCACGCCGCCAACGACAGTCGCTGCTTCCATCCCCCGGAGAGTGCCCCGGCCAGTTGGTCGGCGCGAGTCTGCAGGCCCAGGCGCTCCAGGGCACCGTCCACGGCCTCGCGTCGCCGCTTCATGCCGTACATGCGCGCCACGAAATTCAGGTTCTCGCGAATGGTGAGGTCCTCCCACAGCGAAAAGCGTTGCGTCATGTAGCCGACCTCGCGCTTGATGGCTGCAGTCTCCCGGATCACGTCGTAGCCCAGGCAGGTGCCGCTGCCGCTGCCGGCATCGGGCGTCAGCAGGCCACAGATCATGCGGATGGACGTGGTTTTGCCGCTGCCGTTGGGGCCAAGGAAGCCGTAGATCTCGCCCGAGCGCACCTGCAGGGAGAAGTCCTTCACCACGTGTTTCGGTCCGAAGTGCTTGTTCAGGCCACGCACATCGATGGCATATTCGCCGGCCTGGTTCATTTGGCCGCAACCCCGCCGGGCGCGGCAAGGCGAACATCAACCGGTTGGCCCGGGCGCAGGCGTGACGCGTCTTCGGCAGATGTGCGTGCCTCCACCATGAAGACCAGTTTCGCCCGCGATTCCTTGCTGTAGATGATCGGCGGGGTGTACTCCGACTGCTTCGAGATGTAGCTGACCGTGGCCGGAATTTCCGCGCCGCACCCGTCGCAGGCAACGCTGACGCGCTGGCCCTGCCGGATGGCGCCCAGTTGCTGTTCCGGGACAAAAAAGCGGACTTTGATGTTGCCCGCCGGCAACAGGCTGACTACCGGCCTTCCCGCCGGAACCCATTCCCCTTCATTGAAGTAAGTGTCTTGCACCAGCATCGATGCAGCCTGCGGGGCATTGATCCGGCGTTGCCCCAGACGCCAGTCTCCCTGGGCGAGTGCCGCACGTGCCGCCTCCACGTCGGTTATCGCAGCGCGAATCTCCGCCTCGCGACCCAGCGTGAGTTGGGCCACGCGGCCCTGCGCCTCGGCTTCGGCAACGCGGGCCATGTCGCGCTCATGGTTGGCGCGCGCCTGGTCGATGGCGGACTGGCTGATGAAGCCGCCGGCAAATAATTTCTCCTGTTGTGCCAGTTGTGCGATCGACAGCTTGCGCGCCGCGCTGGCTTGTTCGCCCTGCGCCCGCACCACCTCGACTTCCGGCGCGCGGCGCCCGGCACGCAGGTTGGCCAGGCGTTGCTCCGCGCCACGCACGCGCTGCTCGGCCTCCCGGCGTGCCGCCTCCTCGTTGCCGCTGTCGAGCACGAACAGCGTGGCACCGGCGGCGACGTTGTCGCCGCGGTGCACCTGGAGTTTGGCCAGCGTGCCACCGCTGGGCGCTGCCGCGAGGACAAATTCGCCTTCGATGTAACCCTGCAGTCCGGTCCTGGGTTCGGGGGTACACGCTGCCAGCACGAGGGCGGCAACCAGGATCCCGGCGCGGGCACCGAGGCGTCCGGGGAAGCGGGAGCGTGTGCGCATCACTTGCGGGCCTTCTTGACGGGGGAGGCGGCCTTGCGGACCGGTTGCTTGTGGCCCGGCACGCAAAGCCGGGTCACGATGAACTGGCTGGCGAGCCGGATTTCGCGGCGTGCCTCGTCATCGACACGGGCGTGGTGCAGCAGGGCGGCGCCGACCAGCAGTGTGTGGGCCAACGCCACCGAGTCGGCGTCGTCCGGCAATCCGAGTGCCTTGAACAGGGCCGCGAGTTTCCCGCGGATGCGGCCGATCAGGTCGCGCAGGGCGTCGGCGATGGCGGGATCCTCCTCGGCTGCGCTGACCAATCCGATCATGACGCGTACACGGCCCCGGTCGGCCAACTCATCGCCAAGGGTTCGTGCCAGGCTGGCAGGCGTCAGGCGGCCGGTACGCGCCTTGGCAAGCAGGGGTTGCGACAGCGCTTCCATGGATCGTTTGGCGACCCCGATCATCAGGTCGCGTCGGGTCGGAAAGTAATAGGTCAGGTGGCTTTGCCTCATCCCGCTTTTCTTGCACACGCGCGGCTGCGTGAGGCTGCGCAAGCCGTGTTCGGCGAGCAGGGCCGTGGCGGCGTCCAGGATGCGTGTGCGCGGGTCGGCGCGCGCGACTTGACCGTCTGCGGCGTCGATTGGCGCGGCTTCGGCGTGCGCGGTTGCTGTGGTTGCCTGGCGCTTGCGGTTCATTTGGTAATAATACCAAAATAATTTGGTAAGAGTACCAACTAGCGGACGAGACCGCCCCCGGGCACGGCCATGGGCATGCCAGTGCCGGTTGACCTCATTGTCGGGAGGGAAATTCCGCTTGCCGCCCGCCCAGGCGGTACTGCCCTTGTATCCAGCCGCAGCGCCCTCATTTACCAGCCAAGGACGCTTGGTCTGCTGGCAATATTGGCGACGCTCGCGTCGGTGATGCCGGCGGTGCGCTGTGCATTGATTGTTGGGGATTTTCGCTAAAGCCATGAAATCGAACCGCAATGCAACGTGGATGTGGGGACAGGCACTGGAAGTGCTGGAGAGCGCCGAGCGCCTGCAGCGCCAGTTCCTGCAGCCCGGCGCCGGGCGGGGCACCTGCTGGGAGCCACCCGTTGATGTGTACCAAAGTGGCGATGACCTGTGGATCCTGGTGGCGGTGCCGGGCGTGCCGCCGGAGGCCGTGGAGGTCCTCATCGAAGGAACGAGCCTCATTGTCCGGGGCGAACGCCCGCTGCCGCGTCCGGCACAGGGCGCGGTCATTCACCGACTGGAGATTCCCCACGGTGCATTCGAGCGGCGCATCGGCCTGCCGGCGGGACGCTACCAGTTGCTGCAGCGAACCTTCGATGCAGGCTGCCTCGTGCTGGGCTTGCGGCCGCTCTGAGCGGGTGACCAGGAATTCGACGGTAATTGATCACAATATCCTCGTTCATGTCCTATAGAAGGAAGTCTGGTATGAAAAGTGATAATAATTATCGCGCCATCGGCGACGCTACGGCCGGGCTTCAAGGTGCCAGTCTCGCCGGTGATGTGCTGATTGCGGAAGGCGCCGTGCCGGCTTCCGCACCGGTCGCAACCATTGACGAGCACAGGGCAAAGAACATTGCCCCCGAGTTGCCCGAAGACGCGCTCATCCTGCTGCCAGTGCGCAACATGGTCATGTTTCCCGGCATGGTGTTGCCGGTGGCTTTTGGCCGGGCGGCGTCGGTGGCCGCGGCGCAGGCGGCCCTCAAGGCCGAGCGCCCGCTCGGCCTGTTGCTGCAAAAAAAGGCCGACGTGGATGCACCCGGCGCGAACGATCTTTACACAGTCGGAACGAGTTCGGCCATCCTGCGCTACGTCACCACCCCCGACGGTTCGCATCATGTGATCGCACAAGGGCGGGGCCGGTTTCGCATTATCGAGTTGCTCCAGGGGTTTCCTTTCCTTGCGGCCCGCGTGGCACCCATTGAGGAGCCCGAGTACGACGCGAGCAGTGCCGGCACCGAGCTCGAGGCCAGTTTCATGCAGTTGAAGGAGCGCGCCACCAAAGCGCTCGAACTCCTGCCGCAGACGCCGCA
>CAXNGL010000247.1:0-5010 GCA_964201515.1 Burkholderiales bacterium | reverse complement strand
GGAAGGTCGTGGTGCTGGCAGTTGGCGCAAGCCCCAGGGGGCATGCTTCCTGGTCGACATGTGCATCCAGATGAACATCGGCCTCGCGGGCGAGGGTTGAGTCGGCGTTGCCGGTAATCGCGATCAGCTTTGCGCCCTGGCGCCGGATTGCCGGGATGATCGTCAGCAACTCTGCGCTTTCTCCGGAGTTGGACAGTGCGAGCATGACATCATCACGCGTTATCATGCCGATATCACCGTGACTCGCCTCGGCAGAGTGGACAAAAAATGCAGGCGTCCCGGTGCTTGCCATTGTTGAGGCGATTTTCCTGGCGATATGACCCGATTTCCCGATTCCGGATACCACCACCCGGCCGCCGCAATTGAGGATCAATTCCACGGCGGCGAGGAATTCGCTGCCAATGCGCGGGATCAGCGCCGCCACGGCATCCGACTCAATGCGCAGAACCTGCTTCGCCAGTGTGAGCGAGGAGGGGTTGGCGGCAATTTTCATGCCTGCAGTATAGCAGAGGGGGTTGGCAGGATTCCGCGCAGGATTCCAATTTATTCACGCGATTCAATGGGTTCCGATCCAAAAATGAGCGGACGGTGATGCAGGCCGGAACCCTAGAACTGGTGTTGATCCTGTTGGCCAGCGCGGTGGCCGCCGTTGCGCTGTTTCGTGTGTTCGCCCTGCCCCCGGTGCTGGCCTATCTGGCTGTCGGCATTTTGATCGGGCCGCATGCCTTGGCCTGGATTCCGGACACCGAGGAAGCCGGGAAGTTGGCGGAGTTCGGCGTGGTGTTCCTGATGTTTTCGATCGGGCTTGAATTCAGCCTGGCGCAATTGTTTCGCATGCGCAAGATCGTGTTCGGGTTGGGATTGGCACAGGTTGCAATCACGCTTTTCCTGGTGACGCTGGCGGTGATGCTGGCCGGATTCGGGTGGAAGCCGGGGCTGGCCATTGGCGGCGCGCTGGCCATGTCATCCACCGCGATCGTTGTCCGGATCCTGATGGAACGCATGCAACTTCAGACGCCGCATGGGCGCGAAGCAGTGGGCGTGCTGCTCTTCCAGGACCTTGCGGTGGTCCCCCTGCTGATCGTCATACCGGCCATCGCCGGGGACCCGGGCGAATTGACCATGCGGCTGGGAATCGCACTGTCGAAAGCCGCCGCGGTTCTCGTCGTCCTTCTGTTTGTCGGCCAGCGACTGATGCGGGGCTGGTTTCATGTGGTCGCCAAGCGACGCTCACGTGAATTGTTCGTGCTCAATGTCCTTTTCATCACTCTGGGGCTGGCCTGGCTGACGGAGCTAGCCGGCCTGCCCCTCGCCCTCGGCGCCTTCCTGGCCGGGATGCTGATTGCCGAGACGGAATACAAGCACCAGGTCGAGGAGGACATCAAGCCGTTCCGCGACATCCTGCTGGGCCTGTTCTTCATCACCATGGGCATGAAGCTCGATGTTCGCCTCGTGGGCGAGCACGCCATCGTGGTGCTGGCGCTCGCCGTCTTGCCCGTGATGTTCAAGTTCGCCCTGGTCGCCGGTCTGTCGCGGGCATTCGGCAGCGCGACAGGTACGGCATTGCGAACCGGACTGACGCTGGCGCAGGCCGGCGAATTCGGCTTGGTGATTCTTGTCCTCGCGCAGCAGACATCGCTGATCCCGGATGACTTTGCGCAGATTGTCATTGCGGCAATGCTGCTGTCGATGTTGGCTACGCCATTCATTCTCCAGGCCAGCGACAGGATCGTGATGCGTTTGTCGAGCAACGAATGGATGCTCCAGTCGCTTGCGATGCATCAGATCGCCGTGCAGAGCATTGCAGTGGAACGGCACGTCCTGATTTGCGGATACGGGCGCACCGGGCAGCGCCTCGCTCATCTGCTGGAGCAGGAGGGCATCGGATTTGTCGCACTGGATCCCGACCCGGAGCGCGTGACCGAAGCAGCGGCGGCCGGAGAGCGCGTTGTCTTTGGCGATGCGACACACGCCGATACGCTGGTGGCGGCGGGGGTCATGCGGGCCAGCGCGATGGTCGTCACCTTTGCCGATACTGCTGCGGCGCTGCGTGTGCTGCAGCATTGCCACGCGATCAACCCGGCCCTTCCCGTCATCGTGCGGACGAGCGACGACGCGGACATGGAAAAATTGCTGGAGGCCGGTGCCGCGGAGGTTGTGCCTGAAACTTTCGAATCCAGCCTGATGCTGGCCTCGCATGCGCTGGTGGTGCTGGGCGTGCCGCTGCGTCGCGTGATCCGGCGTATCCGTGAGGTGCGTGATGATCGCTATTCATTGCTGCGCGGATTTTTTCATGGCGCAACCGATGATGCAGACTCGGTCGAGGAGGCGACTGGTCCACGGCTCCATTCGGTGGTGCTGACCCCGGGCAGTTTTGCCATCGGGAAAACGCCAGTTGCGTTGCGACTGGCGGGTGACGCGGTCAGCGTGACGGCGTTGCGGCGCCGGGAAGCGCGCATGATCCAACCGCCGGCAGACACGGTGTTTGAAGAGGGCGATGTCGTGGTTCTGCTGGGCAGTCCCGACGCACTGGCAATTGCGGAGTTGCGGATGTTGACGGGTTAGAGCGTGGAAGAGACTTTGACGACCGAACCACCGAGTGCGAAGATGGCGCTCATGGGCCTTGTGCACACCAACATCACCCTCAAGAATCCGCGCCATCCCGAGTTGCGGACCGTGGAAATACGAGCGCTTGCTGATACCGGCGCTCTCCATCTTTGTATTCCCGAACACGTTGCCATTCAACTCCGGCTCGACAAATTGCAAGAGCGTGAAGTAACCATCGATGATGGTTCAAAGCGCCTGTGTTCATACGTCGGCCCGATAGAGGTGCGTTTTGGAGAGCGAGCCTGCTTTACGGGCGCCTTGGTCCTGGGTGACGAAGTCCTTCTTGGCGCCGTGCCGATGGAAGACATGGACCTCATCGTTTCACCAGCAATGCGGACTGTCACCGTTAATCCAGACAGTCCCAACATTCCATCATCCACGGTCAAGTAGTCCGGTTGAGACCGCGCTCTAACTTTAGTGAGGCCGTGCGGCCTGCTACGCTGGCTCGGCCGCACGGCTGAGCGACGTCACGCGGCAGCGTTGAGCGCATCAGCTGCAGGCGCGTGCCAAGATGCGGTTGTTGACTAGGATAGCGTCGGCCTTGGCTCCAGCGCGGGCGATCAGGCCTTGCCGCAGCGGGTGGTCTCGGAGCCGCGCAGCGCCGCCAGCATTTGATCGATCGCCTCGGGACTCACCTCCCGCGCCCGGTCAAGTGCTGCGAATGTCGCACGACAGCGTGATGGAAACGCCCGATCCAGCCTGATGATGAGTTCATTGGCTGCGGCAGATTGGCCCATTTTGGCCAGCACAATGGCCCGCCTGACAGTCACTGCGTGGCTTGGCCAGTAGCTCATGACACGCGCGCTCATGTCCAGAATGGCTTCGTTCGCAGCTTCCTCCGGGCGGCGCCGGGCGAATACCTGAGCTTCAGCCACGGTAGCCAGAAGGCCATGCGAAAGTCCGGCCATGATCTGTGCGTCACGCTTTGCCTGCTCATGTGTCGCCAGCGTTATCGATGTTCCGGTGACCAGTGTGGACTCGAGGCGGACGAAGTCCCTCAGGGCGAAGGCAATTCCCATTGAGAGAGCAAGACAGGCGATTGCAAGCGAGCCCGTCCGCAATCGTGGTGCCCACGCAATCAGTTTGGATGCCATTTCGGAATGGACTGAATTGGTGACTGATGCGGAGGCGCGTGCGGGGAGTATCCGGTCATGTTGATACAAGCTCTTGGCACCTTTGGCGCCAATGCCCATCACGAGTACGGTGAGGGCCAGGAAGTGCGCGCTCCACAGCGGAAATTCGACCATGGAGTGCACGACTTCGATCCCAACGACGGCGACGACCCATGCCGTCGTCGAGTTCGGCTCGCTGCGCCAGGACCGAGCCACTCCCCATGCCCATAGGGCGAGGCCGGACAAGAGGATAGCGGTTCCGAACAGCCCGGTCTCCGCCAACAGGTGCAGCACCAGATTGTGAGCGGATGTCCACACTTCGCCAACGCCAGTCATGACGGGTGACATGTTTGCCGCGAAAACCATACCGGAGAACGAACCCCAACCTGCACCAATGGCCGGGTGATCGAGAAAAATGCCCCATGCGAGTCGCCATGCCAGCCAGCGGGGTTCTCCTTGAAAGGCCATGCCATCGAGAGTCCGTGACAATGCACCGGCGGACGCAAACAGGCTTCCCAGCCACTGGGCCAGGACGCTGCTCGAAAGCATGACAAGCCCCATGCCGATCGCGGCAACCGCAAACCGCCTGCATGCGGGCGTCGCCTTTCCATGCAATGTGCCAGCCCCCATGACGAGAAACCAGCCGGCAAACAGCAGCACGCTGCGCGTGCCTGAAAGGCTGCCGGCGCCAGCAAGCATCAGGGCGGCCATGATTGCTGCCGGCGTGCTCAGGCTTCGATTCGCCCACAGAAGGATCAGCGATGCTTCACCCAGGGCGATGTAATTGGCAAACAGGTTGGCTTGTGCAATGTTTCCGTAGGCCCGGTCCGAGGAGAGTCCGGCCACGATGCCGTCCAGCCAAGGAGGCTTGCCGGCAACCTGGATGAATGCAATCAGTGCGGAGAGCAGCGCCCCCGCAAGAATTGAACGTGCAACCAAGGTGACCAGACGCGTTGGCTCCAGCACTGCCGCCAATTGTGCGCCAAGCCAATGTATGGTCGCGGCCAAGACAAGGTAGAGCATGCCGAGCAGAGGTATCGACCAATAGTGTGTCGAGTTCAGGGCGCCCTGAATGGCGATGAATGCCGCCAATGCAAGCAAGGCCACGGAGAAGGCTGGGAGCGGTGCCTGGGTTGAGGCGTGTCGCACGCTCCCCAGGAACGCCAGGCCCACAGAAGCCACTCCCAGCGCGAAGGCCAGCCATTCGGCCTGAAAGCTGGGCAACGGCAGCGCGTGTTGGGGCAACAGGAATGGCAGCGTGCAGAACGCCGCCGACAACAGCATTGCCGCC
>CAXNGL010000246.1:0-5014 GCA_964201515.1 Burkholderiales bacterium | reverse complement strand
AAATTTTCTTCCGGCTAGTCCGGCGTAGGAATAGGAGAACCACCATGGACCGTTACATGATGATTTCGCAGGACTGCCACGCCGGTGCGCCGTGGTTCGTCTATCGCAAGTTCCTGGACCCGCAGTTCCGCGAGGAATACGACCGCTGGGTTGCCGAATACGCCGATGGCAGCAGCGCGCTGGACCAGTCGCAACTCGACAAGGTGAAACCGTTCCAGTTCGAGACCATGGGCGCGGCGCGCCAGCTCGAATACATGGAGGCGATGGAGAAATCCATGGGCCACCTTGGCAACTGGGATCCCACCGTGCGTGCGCGCGAACTCGACCGTGAAGGCATTGCCGGCGAAGTAGTGTTCTGCGACGGCAGCCAGAAGAACTTCCCGCCCTTTGGCGTCGGCTTCGTGCTGCGCGAGCGGAAGAAAGGCACCTATGAGCAGCGCCTGGCCGGTTGCCGCGCACACAACCGCTGGCTGGCCGAGTTCTGCCAGTCCAATAAGGGAAGACACGCAGGCATCGCGCTGATCACCATGGACAACCCCGAGGACACGGTCAATGACATCCGCTGGGCCAAGCAGAACGGCCTGTTCGGCGGCGTGCTGCTGCCGGCGCTGCAGTTGATGACCGACGGCCCGGAGTCGTTCTGGCAGCATCCGCGCTTCGAGCCGGTGTGGCAGGTGTGCGAGGAACTGGACATGCCGCTCAACACCCACGCCAGCAGCAGTGGCGTCATCTACGGCGGCTCACGCCTTGCCGGCAGCGCCGAGAATGCCTGGACCACCTTCCGCCCGTTCTGGCACATGCTGTGGGGCGGCGTGTTCGAGCGCCATCCAGGGCTCAAGTTCTGCCCCACCGAATCGGGCGGCATGCTGGCCCTGTGGTTCAACGCCTATTTCGACCAGTACCTGTCGGTGAACCGCCGCCCGGATGAAGTCAAGGCCGCCATCTCGTTGAAACCCAGCGACTACTGGTACCGCCAATGCTTCATCGGCGCCTCGGCGCATGCCTCGCGCGCCGAAATCGACGAGCGCTACAAGTTGGGCGTGAAGAACCTCATGTGGGGATCGGATTACCCGCATCCGGAAGGCACCTGGCCCGCCTCCATGCAGCGCACCCAGGAACTGTTTGCCGGCATTCCCGAGGACGAAGTGCGCCTCATGATCGGCGGCAATGCGGCGCGCGTCTACAATTTCGACCTCAAGCTGATGAACAGCATCGCCGCAAAGATCGGGCCGAAGATCGCCGACATCAGCGGCGCCATCCCGGCAAAAGCCTGACAGCAGCGAAGGAGCCCCAGCATGCCCAGAATCAGCCAGGCTCTTTCCGCGGCGATCGCCATCCTTGTCCTGGCTGTCGCGCCATTCGCGGCAACCGCGCAGCAGTATCCCACCAAGCCGATCCGCATCATCGTTGGCAATCCACCGGGCGGCGTGAACGACATCCTCGGGCGTGTGCTCTCGGCCGGCATGGGCAAGGCGCTGGGGCAAAGCATCGTGGTCGAGAACAAGCCCGGGGCCGGTGGCATGATCGCCGGAGAATTCGTGGCCAAACAGGTGCCAGCCGACGGCTACGTGCTGCTCATTACCTCGCCCGGCATCGCCTTGTTCCCGATCTTCGAGAAGGAACTGCGGTTCGATCCGATCAAGGACTTCAACCACATCTCGACGCTGGTGGAAGGCCAGCTGGTGATGTGGACCAATATGCTGACACCTTTCAAAACATTCGCAGAACTGGTGGACTACGCCCGTGCGAATCCGAACAAATTGAATTTCACGGCGCCGGGCCTGCAAAGCCACCCGGCGGTCATTTTCGAGGGCATGCGCCAGAAACTCGGCATCACCTTCGTCACCATCCCCACCAAGGGTACATCGGAGTCGCGCGTCCTCGTCACCACCAATGAAGCGCAGGTCGGTTTCAACGACATCGGCACCGCCACCCAGGAATCCCAAGCCGGTCGCGGCCGCCCTTTGGCGGTGACCGGACCGCGTCGCCTGCCGGCCTTTCCCAACGTGCCGACCTTCACTGAAATGGGGCACGCGGAACTGTTCATTCCCCTCAGCCTGGGCATCGCCGCCCCGGCAGCCACCCCCGCCCCCATCGTTGCGAGAATCTCATCCGCGGTATCGAGCGCCATGACCACCCCGGAAGCCAGGGAAATATTCGCCAAGGCCGGCCTCGACGTGCTCGCACTCAACCCGCAGGACTCCGCGCGCCGCATCGCGGTGGAGTCGGCGTTCTTCATGTCGGTCGCAAGAAAGGCCGGCATCGTCAAATAACCGATTACGACACACCAATGTTTTCTATCCGATTTTCATCTCCCGAGGAAACCACCATGAGCTCAACACTTTCGGAAAAAATGCCTGGGGCCAAGTGCCCGTTCACGGTGAAGGGGCTCGAAGGCCTCGACCCTTACCCGCATTACGACAAGATGCGCGAATACGGCGACATCGTCTGGGACGAGGGCATGCAGGCCTGGCTGGTCCTCACCGCCGACGGCTGCCGCCGCATGATGCAAAACGATGTGAGCAAGCTGCGCTTCTGGACCGCCGACCTGTCGGACGAAGCCAAGGAGATCCAGGGCCGGCGCGGGCTGAAGCTGGCCACCGGGGACTACCACTTCGCGCTGCATTCCTGGTGGGTGCGCCAGTTCGCCGCCACCGGCATCGAGCCCTTCCGCGAGCCCGGCATCCGTCCCCTCGTGCACAACCTCATCGACCGCTTCATCGAAAAGGGCAAGGTCGACCTGATCGAGGAGTTCGCCGCACTGCTGCCGGTGCGCGCGGTGTGCGTCATCATGGGCCTGCCCTGGCAGGACGACAAATGGGCGGACGAGTGTTTCACCATCATGAAACCGATCGAGCAGTTCTTCAATTACTCCACGGTGGGCGGCGATGACATCATGCAGGCGGCGCGCGCCGCCGCCAACAAGATGAACCGGGTTCTGATGCCCTTCATCGAGGCGCGCCGCGCTGCAGCGGCTGACGGTAACGACATGATCTCCCGGCTGTTGCGCGACGGCCCGACCCTGCGCGAGGACTGGAACGACGAGGACATTGTCACCAATGTCCGCCACCTGTTGTTTGCCGGCAGCGAGACCACCGTGCACTCGCTCGCCTCCGCGTTCAACGTCCTGTTGACGCAACCCGAGGTGAAGGACCAGATCCGCGCCGCTGGCGACAAGGGCATCCCCAACTTCGTCGAGGAAATCATGCGCCTCTACGGCCCGGTGCAGTTTCGCACCCGCAAGGCCAACGAAGACATCGAAATCGAGGGCGTACTGATCCCCAGGGACGGCGCCGTGGTCTCGGCACAGGGGGCCGCCAATCGCGACCCCAAGAAATATCCCAACCCGAATGCCATCGACCTCAACCGGCGCGCCCCGCGCGACCACATCGCCTTCAACTCGGGCCCGCGCACCTGCGTCGGTGCCAGCCTCGCGCGCATGGAGATGCAGGAGGCAGTGAAGGCCTTCCTCGAGCGCATTCCCGACCTGCGCCTCGATCCGGCCGAGCCGATGCCCTCGCTGCACGGCTTCCAGCTGCGGGCTTTCGCGCCGGTCAAGGCAGTCTTTACGCCGGGGAAGAAGCTCGGCGGATAGTCATGAATCCAGCAGGCGCGAGTGAAGCCGCTCGCGCGGCTAGCAGCCCGTCGGACTTGAGTGAAAATTACGAGTTGTAGCGGCCATGGAAATTGAATGGGGCAGAGAAATTGGGGAATTTAAGCATCGGCTCGACCTGCTGCTGATCGGTGGCCACCTGCGCCATGCTGGTTGCCACAATCAACATGCTCTCGGTATCGACCGCCGCCTGCGCGTTGCAGCTCTGCTCGAACCCCTTGCCCTTGGCCGGCATGATGCGCGAGTCGGCATCGGTGAGATTAATCTGATCGGTGGGGCGTACCCCGGCACTGGGCGGCGCGGGCGGCTTGCCACCGGGCGATTCCCATCACCATTTTTCGCCCCGAAGGAAACGGCCCCTACCCGTTTGTCGTGTTCAATCACGGGCGTCCTGTGCAGAGCAAGCGCGCCGCGCAAGGTCGTTATCGACCTGAAGACGCGGCTCGCTACCTGGTCGCCAAAGGCTTTGCGGTGTTTGTGCCGATGCGCGTTGGCTATTGGGAAACCTATGGGGATTTTGATCCGGAATATTCCGGATCATGCAGCAAACCATATGACATCGAAGCCATGTCCATTGCCGCTTCCGATCAGGTCCTGACTACCGCCGAATTTGCCAGGTCCCAATCCTAGATCGACGCGTCGCGTTGGCTGGTCGCGGGCCAGTCGGTTGGCGGCTTGACAACGGTGGCTACCGTCGGACGAAAACCGCCGGGACTGCTGGGGGGAATCAACTTCGCGGGCGGCACCGGCGGAGATCCGGACAGCCATCCGGGCAACCCATGCGCGCCACGCCGGATGTCGGACTACTGGGGCAAATTGGCGAACCCGGCCGTGGCCCCCATGCTCTGGATGTATTGGCAGAACGACAAATTCTGGGGAGAGGACCGTCCCAAGGCATGGCACAAGGCATGGGTAGCCGGCGGCGCATCTGCGGATTTCAAGTCGTTCCCGCCGGCCGGTTCGGATGGTCATTCCGGGCTGGGTATCGACATGAACAGCTGGCTGCCCGTAGTCGATGATTTCCTGAACAAGCTCGGGTTTGGTCAGTCAGTCATCGTCAGCAAACCACCAGCGACGGCTTTTGCCGAATTATCCAACGCAGACAAAGTGCCAGTCGCCGCTTCCGGCAAAGCGGGGTACGCAAGATTCTTGGAAGCCAAGCCGCCACGTGCTTTCGCGGTTGGTGAGCGTGGCGACTGGGGCTTTGCCAGCGGCGACTACCCGATGGGCAAAGCGATAGGAAACTGCCAGCGCACTGGCCAGAAGTGCAAGCTTTATGCCGTCGACAACGATGTTGTGTGGCAATGACCAGTGACAGCTGCAGTGTTACCGCCGATTCAAATTTGATCAGTTCGACATGCGGCTGTTTCCACAGAAAACGCAATCGCGCGCTGATGCTGC
>CAXNGL010000245.1:0-5044 GCA_964201515.1 Burkholderiales bacterium | reverse complement strand
TCCGAAACCGACGAACGCATGATGGTGCGCCTGGCCGCATTTGCGCTTTGCGCGGACGAATCGCTTGCCTTTGGCGCCGGCCTGAGCAGCGAGGTCGAACCTGCCCTCTGGCGCAGGGACCTGACCGGGCGCATCCAGATGTGGATCGAGGTCGGGCTGCCCGACGAGAAGTCCGTGCGCAAGGCCTGCGGCCGCGCCGATGCGGTGCGCGTCGTCGCTTATGGCGGGCATGCTGCCCAGCTGTGGTGGAACAAGTGCGCAGCCGCATTGACCGGTTGCAAGAACCTGGAAGTGCTTGACCTGCCGCAGGCGGCGACGCGCGCCCTTGTGGGGCTCGCCCAGCGAACCATGCGGCTGCAATGCAGCATCCAGGAGGGCCTGCTGCTCATCACCGATGGGAACACCTCGGTTGAGTTGGAGCCCCGCGTGTTGAAGCGCGAGGAGAAATCCAAAGGGCGCTAGGGTCGGCACGCGCAGCGGGATTGCTGCACAATCATCACCCCGCTGCCGCCCGACGCTGCCCAAAGCCGAGGACGCGCCAACCATTTACACCGCACACCAAGGGAGATAGCACCATGCGCGAGTACGTCGATTTCGACACCCACGTTTATGAACCGATCACGGTCTTTCGCGATTACATGGACCCGAAGTTCCGCGACCGCGCGCCGCGCCTGTTCAAGGGCGATGACGGCCGCCTGATGCTGCAGATGGCCGAGCACGTCTATCCAAAGGTGCCGCAACATCCGGGCTTCTACAACATCTACGGGGAAGAATCCAAAGTCGACCGCAGCGGCAATGATCCGCACGCGCGCCTGAAGCGCATGGACGCCGAGAACACCGACGTGCACGTGATATTCCCGACCCTGGGCATGATGGGCTTTGCCAACGCCGTCGGCGACCCGGAACTGGCGCTCGCCCAGGCACGTGCCTACAACCGCTACATGGGCGAATTCTGCTCGGTCGAGCCCCGGCGGCTGCGCGGCGCCATGCTGATCCCGTCCAACCACCCGGAAATTGCCGCGGCGGAATTGCGCCGCGCGCACAAGGAAGATGGGCTCTCGATCCTCTACCTCAACCCGACGCCACCCGACGACGTGCCCTGGTGCGACGCGAGCCGCGAACCGATTTTCCGCGCCGCGGAGGAACTGAACATCACCGTGGTGTTCCATGAATCGACGCCGGGCGCCGCCGCGCACACCATGGGCATCCACCGCTATCGCGGCCGCTGGCCGCTGATCTACCTCGCCACCCACGTGGTCGAAGCCATGTTCGCCTATGCCGACGTGATTCTCGGCGGGGTGCTCGAGCGCCATCCGACGCTGCGCGTGGGCAGCGCGGAAGCCCACATCCACTGGCTGCCGGGCTGGCTTGCCATGATGGACCAGCAATTCAGCGTTGCCTCCAACATCCACGGCAAGAAGGGCGGCGAAGAGGCGCTCAGCCTCAAGCCGAGCGAGTACTTCATTCGCCAGTGTTTTTGCGCCGCGTTTCCGCAGGACACCATGATTCCGGAGGCCATGGGCGTGGCGCCGGACGGCATCGTGGTGATCTCCGACTGGCCGCACCCGCTCGCAGGCGAGTACAGCCAGAAGGGGCTGGCGGCCATCGAACACAACCCGCGCATCGACGCCGCCAGCCGGCGCAAGCTGCTGATCGACAATCCGCGCCGGTTTCTTTGAACGGCAAGACAGACCAACCGAAATAAGCCGGACGCACGTCCGGCTCGCAGCAACCGCCCGCGCTCAGGAGCAGCTGTCCGAACTCATGCGCGTCTCCAGCGACTTGATCTGCACCCCCACGGCAGCAGCCTGCTGCGGCGACGCCTTCTGGCGGTCGCGCAGTTCGTCGCGCTGGCGACTGAAATTTTCGCAACGGATCTGTCGCTGTTGCTGCGCCTTGGTCAAGGGCAGCGCGGCTTTCTGCGCATCCACTACCGATCCGGGAGCCGATTTCGTGGCCGCGGACGCCGCCGCCGGCACAGCGGCGGATTTGGCGGGAGGTCCCGCGGCATTGGCCTGCGTTGAAGGCGATGCGGAGCCGGTTTTTGATGCGGGTGCGCCCCCGTCGCAGGGTCGGTCCTGGAAGTTGTTGCCGCAGCGGTACATCGGCTGCTGTGCCATAACGGAAGCTGAAACGAGAAGTGCCGCCAATACGAAGATTGTGTATTTCATATTGCCTCCCACCCATTGCGTGCGAATAACTCTACCTTAACTTTCACGCGGGTGACGCTCTCCGGTTGACATTCTGCGCCAGTTCACCGACCCTCCCCGCCTGAACCAATTCATCAATCTAGGGAGACGGCAATGAACAGCACCACAACGGCCACTGGCCTCATTTATGAAGACCTGGCGCTCGGCGAAGGCAGCGAAGCCGCGCGCGGCAACAATGTGACCGTGCACTACACGGGATGGCTGGTCGACGGCACGAAGTTCGACTCCAGCAAGGATCGCGGCGACCCCTTCCACTTCAACCTGGGCGCGGGACAGGTCATCGCCGGCTGGGATGAGGGCGTCACCGGCATGAAGGTCGGTGGCACACGCAAGCTCACCATTCCCCCGGAACTCGGTTACGGCGCGCGCGGTGCGGGCGGCGTGATCCCGCCCAATGCCACGCTGGTGTTCGAGGTCGAGCTGCTCGCCATATAGAGGAATGGCACTTGCTCAAGGGTTTTTGACTCGTCCCATGCTGTAAGCGGTTTGCTGAAGATCGTTGTTTTCGTGCGGATGGCTTCATCATCCGCGCGAAAACAACGATCCGCACCAACGGATTTTTCGCTGGTGCCGGTTTTGGCAGCGCTGCCGCGGGCCAACCGCGTTTTGATACGGATGAAGAACATCCGTATCAAAACGCGGTTTCTGGATTAAGCACAGTCGGCTTATTCTTTGACCCGGATTTCGGCGCTTGAGAGAGGGCCATTCCGGGATGGATGGGTTCTACTTCAGCGGTTTTTGACGGGACAAGGGGCTGCTCGCCCCCCCCCTGTAAATCCCCTCGACAAATGTGACAGGTCTTATTTCAGCGGCTTGAACCGGATCCGCTTCGGCTTGGCGGCCTCTTCACCCAGCCGCTTGATCTTGTCTGCTTCGTACTCCTGGTAATTCCCGGGGAAGAACACCGCTTTCGAGTCGCCCTCGAAGGCGAGGATGTGCGTGGCGATGCGGTCGAGAAACCAGCGGTCGTGGGAAATCACCAGCACGCAGCCGGCGAATTCCAGCAGGGCATCTTCGAGCGCGCGCAGGGTTTCCACATCGAGATCGTTGGACGGCTCGTCCAGCAGGAGCACGTTACCGCCCTCGATCAGCGTCTTGGCCATGTGCAGCCGGCCGCGCTCGCCGCCTGAGAGTTGCCCAACCTTCTTGCTCTGGTCGGTGCCCTTGAAATTGAAGCGGCCGATGTAGGCGCGCGAGGGCATCTCGAACTTGCCCACCGTCAAGAGGTCCGAGCCACCGGCGATGTAATCGAACACGGTCTTGTCGGCTTCGAGCGAATCGCGTGATTGGTCGACAAAGGCGAGCTTCACCGTTGCGCCAATGTCCACCTCGCCACTGTCCGGCTTTTCGCGACCGGCAATCATGCGGAACAGCGTCGATTTGCCGGCGCCGTTGGGGCCGATAATGCCGACGATGGCGCCCTGCGGCACGCTGAACGACAGCTTGTCGATCAGCAGGCGATCTGCGTATCCCTTGGAAACTTCCTTGAACTCGATGACCTTGTCGCCCAGGCGATCAGCCACCGGGATGAAGATTTCCTGGGTCTCGTTGCGCTTCTGGTACTCGTAGGAACTCATTTCCTCGAATCGCGACAGGCGGGCCTTGCTCTTGGCCTGGCGCGCCTTCGGGTTCTGCCGCACCCACTCCAGCTCCTTCTTGATGGTCTTCTGGCGCGCCGACTCGCTCGACTCCTCCTGCTTCAGGCGGGCCTCCTTCTGCTCCAGCCACGAGCTGTAATTGCCCTCCCACGGGATGCCGGTGCCGCGATCGAGTTCAAGGATCCACTGCGCGGCATTGTCGAGAAAATAGCGGTCGTGAGTCACCGCCACCACGGTGCCGGGAAACTTGTGCAGGAACTGCTCCAGCCATTCGACGCTTTCGGCGTCCAGGTGGTTGGTTGGCTCATCGAGCAGGAGGATGTCGGGTTTTGACAACAGCAACCGGCACAGCGCCACGCGACGCTTCTCGCCGCCCGACAGCGGTCCGATCTTCGCCTCCCATGGTGCCAGGCGCAGCGCATCGGCGGCCACTTCCATCTGCATGTCGGCGCTGTCGGCATGCGACGCATTGACGATGGCTTCCAACTCCGCCTGCTCGGCGGCCAACTTGTCGAAGTCGGCATCGGCTTCGGCGTAGGCGGCATACACTTCGTCGAGGCGCTTTCTGGCCGCCATGACATCGCCCAAGCCCTCCTCCACGATGTCGCGCACCGTCTTGTCGGCGTCGAGCTTCGGTTCCTGCGGCAGGTAGCCGATGCGCATGTTGGGCATGGGTACCACTTCGCCTTCGAAATCCTTGTCTTCCCCCGCCATGATGCGCAGCAAGGTGGATTTGCCCGACCCGTTCAGGCCCAGCACGCCAATCTTGGCGCCGGGAAAGAAGTTCAGCGAAATATTCTTGATAATCGTTCGCTTCGGGGGCACGATCTTGCCGACCCGGCGCATGGTGTAGACGTATTGAGCCATTTGGCGCGACCTGCTTTCTGAATGGAGGCGGGGATTCTCTCACTAACCGCCGCCTGGCGGGGGCTCGCACAATCGCATCCGCCACATGCTGAGACGGGCACATTTCCATGCTGACGTGCGGCATGGCGATCGCTCCCGGAATGACCATGCCCGAGACTGGCATGCAGTCCGCGCACGGCCAATCCCCTTCGACCGACCCTGCCAGCTGCACGTGATAATCTTTCTCCCGTTGCAGGTCACCCGCTGATCGCGCGGGTGCAAATTGAAAAAGGAAATGCAAACATGAGTGAGGAAAAGATCAAATACGACGTGCTGTGGCCGCTGGCGCGCTCGACGGAGGTGGGCGTGGCGATGAATGCGCGCTTTGCC
>CAXNGL010000244.1:0-5044 GCA_964201515.1 Burkholderiales bacterium | reverse complement strand
TGTTGGTGGCGATGATGGCGTCCATGTGCTGTGCGACGGACACGCGGGCGATGGTGGCGATGGACTCGTCATCGATATCGGGGGCGATCTTGAGCGCCAGGGCGACGCGCCGGCCGTGGCGCTGCGCCAGTTGCTCGCGTCGGGTGTGTACCGCGGCCAGCAGCGGCGTCAGTTCCCCGGCCGACTGCAACTGCCGCAGGTTCGCCGTATTGGGGGAGGAGACATTGATGGTGGCGAAGTGGGCGAGCGTGTAGATCTTTTCCAGTCCCAGCACGTAGTCCTCGACCGCCCGCTCGTTGGGCGTGTCCTTGTTCTTGCCCAGGTTGATGCCGACGATGCCACGATAGTGCGCGCGGCGCAGGTTGGCGACGAACTGATCGATGCCGACACTGTTGAAGCCGAGGCGGTTGATGATCGCCTCGGCCTCGGGCAGGCGAAACACGCGCGGTCGTGGATTGCCGGGCTGCGGTCGCGGCGTGACGCCGCCCAACTCGAGGAAACCGAATCCCAGTCCGCCCAGGGCATCGACGAATTCGGCGTGCTTGTCCAGGCCCGCCGCCAGGCCCAGCGGATTGGGAAACTCCAGACCCATGGCCCGCACCGGTTTATTCGCCACCGCGGGCACCAGCATTTTCGACAGGCCCGAGCGCTGCAAGGCGCACAGGGATTTCATGCTCAAGGCATGTGCGTCTTCAGGGTCCATGCGGAACAGCAGCGGGCGTGCGACGTTGTATAACATCGCGCCATTCTACCGGGTCAATCCCGACCGAAAGGTGCGCGTGCCGCCAGGCGTCGGCGCAATCGCGCCAATATCGGGCGGCCGGTCAGCCTGCGGATGCGTCGAGCGGCAGCCAGCGACCCTCGGTAAAACCCTCGATCGGCTTGAACCCGGCCTTGTAGGACATCTTGCGGCTGTCGCGGATCCAGTAGCCGAGGTACAGATAAGGCAGGTGCAGCTGACGGCATTGCTCGATCTGCCACAGGATGTTGAAGGTGCCGTAACTGGCGTCGACCGTGTCCGGATCGAAGAAGGTATATACCGAGGAAAGGCCGTCGCTCAGCTCGTCGACAATGGACACCATGACCAGCCGACCCTGGTCGCGGAACTCCAGCAGTCGGGTGTTGACGCGGCTTTGCAGCAGGAAATGCGAATACTGGTCGCGGCTGTCCTGGTCCATGCCGCCGCCGGCATGCCGGGCGGCCTGGTAGCGCAGGTACAGCGCGTAATGATCAGCGCGAAAGCGCAGGCCGGCCGGAACGGCTTCCAGGGCCTGGTGCTGGCGCCAGGCGCGGCGCTGGCTGCGCGATGCAACGAAATCGGCCACCGGCACGCGCACCGGCACGCAGGCGTGGCACTGGTCGCAATAGGGGCGGTAGGTGAAGATGCCGGAGCGCCGAAAGCCGAGGCGAACCAGGTCCCCGTACATGTCGTTGCCGATCAGGTGGCTCGGCGTGGCGACCTGCGAGCGCGCCATTCGCTGCGGCAGGTAGCTGCACGGGTAGGGTGCCGTGACATAGAACTGCAATACGGCGTGCGGAAGGTCGTTCAGCTTGGACATTGCTGCGCGCGATCTTTCATGACGTGCGTCCGGCGATGTGTTCGGGAGCGTGGGCTGCTGCATCCGCCCATGTTCCCAGGGCTTCGGAGCAGTGTACCAATTCCCGCAGGCGGGCGGAAAACATGGCGCGCGGGACCTCCCGCGCCCCCAGCGAGGCCAGGTGCGGCGTGCGCATCTGGCAGTCGATCAGTCCGAAGCCTTCGCGCTCGAGGCGGCGCACCAGGTGCACGAAGGCGATTTTCGATGCGTCGCGGGCGCGGGTGAACATCGATTCGCCGAAAAAGGCCCGTCCGATGGCGACGCCATACAGGCCGCCGGCCAGCTCGCCGTCGATCCAGGTCTCCACCGAGTGGGCGTGGCCGAGGCGGTGCAGTTCGGCATAGGCGGCCATCATGTCGGGGGAAATCCAGGTGCCGGGTTGCCCGGGGCGCGGCGCGGCGCAGGCTTGCATGACATCTGTGAACGCGCCATCGAAGCGGATGTCATAGTGGCGATTGCGCAGTGATTTCTCCAGCGAGCGCGATATCTTCAGTTCCTGCGGGATGAGCACCATGCGCGGGTCCGGGCTCCACCACAGGATCGGGTCGCCCTCGGAAAACCACGGGAAGATGCCGAGCCGGTAGGCAGCAAGCAAAGTGGTCGCGGACAGATCCGCGCCCGCAGCGAGCAGTCCGTTCGGGGAGCGCAGGGTGGTTTCCAGACTTGGAAACGGCGAGCCGGGTTGCAGCCAGGGGATCACTCGGGTCAGCTTTCTCTCAACAAACCTCTATGGAGTGTCGCGTCTTGCCGCATGCGGGCAACCGAGGGCTTGAGAAGGGGTCATGGGCGAATGGCACTTACTTAAGGGTTCTTGGCTCGTCCCCTCCTGCTGCGAGCAGTTTACTGAAGATCGTTGTTTTCGTGCGGGTGGCTTCATCATCCGCGCAAAAGCGACGATCCACACGAACGGATTTATCGTTCGTGCAGGTTTTGGCAGCGCTGCCGCGGGCCAACCGCGTTTTGATACGCGCTTTTATATAGGGCCACACCATCCGTATCAAAACGCGGTTTCTGAATAAAGCAGATTCTTTGTCCCGGATTTCGGCGCTTAAGTAAGTGCCATTCGGGTCATGGGCAGACTCTTCTACCGGCAAAAAGCATCTTCACGTTGCATAATAGCGCCGCCGGAGCGCCCCCGTGAGTATCGCGGTCCGCTGCGCGACGAGACATAAAAAACGATATCAAGAGGAGCAACTCATGGACGGACTCAAGGCCGGCGCTGATACGCTGTTTATTCTGCTGGGCGCCATCCTGGTGTTGGCGATGCATTCGGGTTTCGCATTCCTGGAACTGGGAACGGTGCGCTCGAAGAATCAGGTCAACGCACTGGTGAAGATCCTGGCAGATTTTTCCGTTTCCACATTGGCGTATTTTTTCATCGGTTATAGCCTCGCCTACGGCGTGAGTTTTTTCAGCGGTGCCGAGGAGTTGATGCAGAAAAACGGCTACGAGCTGGTGAAATTCTTTTTCCTGCTTACCTTCGCCGCCGCGGTGCCGGCCATCGTTTCAGGGGGCATCGCCGAGCGCGCGCGCTTCGGCCCGCAACTGGCGGCATCCTTCCTCATCGTGGCGCTGGTGTACCCGTTCTTCGAGGGCATCGCCTGGAACCAGCAGTATGGCGTCCAGGCCTGGCTGAAGCAGACTTTCGCCGAGGAATTCCACGATTTCGCGGGCTCGATCGTGGTGCACGCGGTGGGCGGTTGGATCGGGCTTGCAGCCGTGCTGTTGCTGGGCGCGCGCGCCGGCCGCTACGGCAAGGACGGCAAGCCCATGGCGGCGCACCCGCCCTCGAGCATTCCCTTCCTCGCGCTCGGTGCCTGGGTGCTGTCGGTGGGCTGGTTCGGCTTCAATGTCATGTCGGCGCAAACGCTGGACAAGATCAGCGGCCTGGTGGCGGTCAATTCACTGATGGCGATGGTGGGCGGCACGCTGGTGGCGCTGGTCGCCGGCAAGAACGACCCGGGGTTCGTGCATAACGGTCCGCTCGCCGGGCTGGTGGCCGTCTGCGCAGGGTCCGATGTGATGCATCCCATCGGTGCGCTGGTGGTGGGCGGCATTGCCGGCGCGATCTTCGTCACCATGTTCACCTGGACGCAGAACCGTTGGCGCATTGATGATGTGCTGGGCGTGTGGCCCTTGCACGGGCTGTGTGGCGCCTGGGGCGGCATCGCGGCGGGGATCTTCGGGCAGAAGGCGCTGGGCGGGGCGGGCGGCGTGTCGTTCCTGTCCCAGCTCTCGGGAACAGTCCTAGGAATCCTGACAGGTTTGATCGGAGGGGCCCTTGTCTATGGGTTTCTCAAGGTATTTACTGGCATTCGAATGGATGCCGAAGCGGAGTTCGACGGGGCCGACCTGTCCATCCACAAGATCTCGGCCTCGCCGGATCGCTGAGCGGCGATCCGCGGGAGCTGTGTGCCGGCGGGCCTGCCTCAGGGCTTGCTGGCGGGGGCCTTGAAGTGGATGTCGCCCGAGCGCGTCTGGTAGGCGCCGGCCTTGCGATCGGCGAAGAAGTGTTCGAGCGTCACGGTGATGGTGCGAAAGGCGATTTCACCCCAGGGGATTTCATCTTCGCGAAAGAGCGCCACTTCCAGGCTCTCGGTGCCCGGTCCGAAATCGAGGTCCAGCAGTCTGGCGCGGTAAAAGATATGCACCTGGTTGGTGTGTGGCACCGACAGCATGGTGTAGAGGTCGCCCAGTTCGATGCGCGCGTTGGCCTCCTCCAGCGTCTCGCGCGCGGCCGCCGCAGCGGTGGTCTCGCCCAGTTCCATGAACCCGGCGGGCAGCGTCCAGAACCCCAATCGCGGCTCGATGGCGCGGCGGCACAGCAGGATGCGGTCCCCCCACTCCGGGATGGCGCCGATGACCATGAGCGGGTTCTTGTAGTGGATGGTGTCGCAGTTGTCGCAGACATGGCGCGGCTTGTCATCGCCGGGCGGGATGCGCACGACCACCGGGGTGCCGCAGTGGGAGCAGAATTTCATCAGGTCAGGCAAGCATATCGACAGCCAATCATACGCCACCCGCGGTGCCGCTCCGCGCACTCGCCCGGCGCAGCCGAATCGGTCGTGCGCCGGCTGCAATCAACGCCGGCTGCAATCGACGCCGGCTGCAATCAACGCCAGCTGCAATTAACGCCGGCTGTATTCAGTTCCAACAGTGCAGCCGACAACGTTTCGGTCGGCAATTGCAGCATTTGTGCAGGGCGCGACAAGCGGTCAAGTGATGCAGATTCAATTATAATCAGCGTAGAAACCCGTATCGGTTATAAAACTATGAAATCAAACAGCTAAATTGATTGGGTCTTCGCGTAAGAGTGTGGGTGATTTTGGGTCATTTTAGAGCGCTGGGAGCATGCAAGTGAGAATTTTCAGTCGCAAATATTCTTCGTCTCGCAGTCCATATGCGCGTCGCTGGATGACACGAATCTTATTGTTCAAGCCTTCCAC
>CAXNGL010000243.1:0-5059 GCA_964201515.1 Burkholderiales bacterium | reverse complement strand
CGGCACCACCACCTTCAGTTTCGCCGTTGCCCGCTCCAGAAACTCGAACTGCCCCGACCACGACACCGAGTAGCCGGGCGGCACCTTGACCTGCCCTGCAACCGCGCGCTGCATGTCGCCCACGGCCGAGCGCAGGTCGCGGCCGCGGATGTCCACGTACACCCAGCCGGACAGGCGCGCATTCTCGCTCTTGAGCATCGGCGGGCCATCCACCACGTCGATCCTGGCCACGTCCGCGAGCAGGATGCGCGCGCCGCGCTCGGTCACGATCGGTAACTGGCGCACGCGCTCCACCGAGTCTCGGTAATCACGCGGGTAACGTACGTTGATTGGAAAGCGCTGCAGGCCTTCGACCGTCTCGCCGATGTTCTCGCCGCCGATCGCCGACGACACCACCGCCTGGACGTCGGCGATGTTCATGCCGAAACGCGCCGCCGCGTCGCGGTCGATCTGCACATCGATGTAGCGCCCGCCCGACAGCCGCTCGGCCAGCGCCGACGACACCCCCGGCACCGCCTTCACCGCGCGCTCTATCTCGGCTGTTACGCGATCGATCTCGGCCAGGCTGGCGCCGGCCACCTTCACGCCAACCGGGCTCTTGATGCCGGTGGCCAGCATGTCGATGCGATTGCGGATGGGCGGCACCCAGATGTTGGACAGCCCCGGCACCTGCACGATGCGGTCCAGCTCCTCGACGAGCTTGTCCTGGGTCATGCCGGCCCGCCATTCCCCGCGCGGTTTGAACTGGATGGTGGTCTCGAACATTTCCAGCGGCGCCGGATCGGTGGCCGTCTCGGCGCGGCCGGCCTTGCCAAACACGCTGGCGACTTCGGGCACGGTCTTGATCAGGCGGTCGGTCTGCTGCAGCAGTTCGGCGGCCTTGCCCACCGACAGCCCCGGCAGGGCCGAGGGCATGTACAGCAAATCGCCTTCGTCCAGCGGCGGCATGAACTCGCCGCCGATATGCCACATGGGCCACGCGCTGGTCGCCAGCACCAGCGCCGCCGCCGCCAGCGTCGTCTTGGGTGCCCGCAACACGGCATCCAGCAGCGGCTGGTACACCGCGATCAGGAAGCGATTGAGCGGGTTGCGCCTCTCCTCGGGGATGCGCCCGCGGATCAGGTAGCCCATCAGCACCGGAATCAGGGTCACCGCGAGGCCGGCGGCGGCCGCCATGGCGTAGGTCTTGGTGAACGCCAGCGGCGAGAACAGCCGCCCTTCCTGCGCTTCCAGCGTGAACACCGGGATGAAGGACAGCGTGATGATCATGAGCGAGAAGAACAGCGCCGGCCCGACCTCCGCTGCCGCCTCGGCAATGACACGCCAGTGCGCTTCACCCGCGAGTGTTTCGTTCGGGTGCGCGTGCTTCCAGGTCTCGATGTGCTTGTGGGCATTCTCGATCATCACCACCGCCGCATCGACCATGGCGCCGATGGCAATGGCAATGCCGCCCAGCGACATGATGTTGGCGCCGATTCCACCCTGCCCCTGGTAGCGCATGACGATGAAGGCGGCCAGAATGCCCAGCGGCAACGACACGATGGCCACGAAGGCCGAGCGCAGATGGAACAGGAAGGCGAAGCACACCAGTGCCACGACGATGAATTCCTCAACCAGCTTTTGCGTGAGGTTGTCCACGGCGCGCTCGATCAGGCCGGAGCGGTCGTACACCGGCACGACCTGCACGCCCGCGGGCAGGCTCGCCTGCAGGGACTTAAGCTTGGCTTTCACCGCGTTGATGGTCTCCAGCGCGTTCTTGCCCGAGCGCATGACGATGATGCCGCCGGCCACTTCGCCTTCGCCGTCGAGTTCCGCGATGCCGCGGCGCATTTCCGGCCCGACCTGGATGCGGGCGACGTCGCGCAGGCGCACCGAGATGCCGGCGTCAGTGGTCAGCAGTGGAATCTTGCGAAAGTCATCCAGCGACTTCAGGTAGCCCGACGCCCGCACCATGTACTCTGCCTCGCCAAGCTCCAGCACCGAGCCGCCGCTTTCCTGATTGGCACGCCGGATGGCTTCCACCACCTTGCCCTGCGGCAGGTTGTAGGCGCGCAGCCGGTCGGGGTCCAGCACCACCTGGTATTGCCTGACCATGCCGCCAACCGAGGCCACTTCGGCCACGTTCGGCACGGACTTGAGCTCGTACTTCAGGAACCAGTCCTGCAGGGAGCGCAGGTCGGCGAGGTCATGCCGGCCGCTGCGGTCGGTCAGGGCGTATTCGTAGATCCAGCCCACGCCGGTGGCGTCCGGTCCCAGCGCCGGTTTCGCGTTGGCCGGCAGGCGCGACTGCACCTGGTTCAGGTACTCCAGCACCCGCGAGCGCGCCCAGTACAGGTCGGTGCCATCCTCGAACAGCACGTACACAAAGGAGTCGCCGAAGAAGGAGTAGCCGCGCACCGTCTTCGCCCCCGGCACCGACAGCATGGTGGTGGTCAGCGGATAGGTGACCTGGTTCTCTACGATTTGCGGTGCCTGGCCGGGATAGCTGGTGCGGATGATGACCTGCACATCGGACAGGTCGGGCAAGGCATCCAGCGGCGTCCTCGCCACCGACCACACGCCCCACGCGGCAACAATCACGGTGGCCAGTAGCACCAGGAAGCGGTTGGCGATGGACCAGCGGATGAGGCCGGCGATCATGGTTTCATGTCCCCCATGCGGCCTGCCGAGGCACGCAGGCTCGCCTCGGAGTCAATGAGAAACTGGCCCGAGACGACAATCTTCTGTCCCGCCTTCAGCCCCTTGCGTATCTCTGTCCGGCCATCGGCTTCCAGGCCCGCCTCGACCTCCACGCTGGCATACTTGCCCTCCCCAAGCGCGACCACCACCACGCTGCGCCGGCCGGTCTGGATGACCGCCTCCGATGGAACCAGCAGCACCGGCTTGCGAGCTGCCGGCGCCAGGTTCACGGCGACGAACATGCCGGGCAGCAAACGTCCGGACGGATTGGCAAGCTCGATACGCGCCTTCAGCGTGCGGGTCGCCGCGTTCACTTCCGGCAGTACCGCCCCTACGCGGCCCTTGAACAGCGTGCCCGCCAAGGCCGGCGAGCGGGCTTCGACCGCATTGCCCGGCAGGACCTGCGCCGCCAGGCTCTCGGGCACTTCGGCGTTCACCCATACCGTGTCCAGCCCATTGATTCGAAACAGCGGTGTCCCGGCCGCGACGGTCATGCCCTCGCGGGCGGCCAGTTCCGTGACCACCCCACCAGCTGCTGCAACGATGACCTGCCGTGCCTGCACCCGTCCCGAAGCCTCGACCAACGCGGCCTGCTCCTCGGTCATGCCCGCCAGCCGCATGCGCTGGCGCGCAGCATCGACCAGCGAGCCCAGGTCGCGCCCCTGCATGCGCCTGAGCGACAGGAACTCTTCCTGCGCGGCAACCCAATCGGGCACATAGAGCTCCGCGAGCGGCTGGCCCTGGCGCACCGGATCGAGCAGCGCCCGCACGTGCAGACGCTCGATGAAGCCGCTCGCGCGCGCCTGCACCACTACCGCATCGCGTTCGTTGTAGGCAACGCTGCCTGCGGCTTCGAGTGCCGGTGCCAGCACGCCCCGGGTAACCTCGGCAATGCGCACGCCGAGATTCTGTTGCATGCGCGGGCTGACGCTGACGTTGCCCTCGTCGGCGCCGCCGTCCGCATACACCGGCACCAGTTGCATGTCCATGAACGGTGACTTGCCGGGCTTGTCGAAGCGCTGGCCGGGCACCATCGGGTCGTGCCAGTAGAGGATTCTCCGGTCGGATGCCGGGGAAGAGTCGCCGGCCTTCGCCGCGACATGCTGCATGCCCTGGTTCATGCCGGTCCGATACAGCGCATAGCCGCCCGCGGCGGCAAGTCCGGCGGCAGCGAGCGCCAGCAGGAGCTGGGAGGGTTTCATTTCGTCTCCTTGATCGGCTTCTCAGGACGGTCGGTCGCCGTCGAATGGGGATCGGGCACCAGAAAGTTGAGCCGCGCCCATGACTGCGCCGCGTCCGCCTCAAGTTGCAGCGACTGCAGCCGCACATCGACCTCGTTGCGGCGCGAAGCCAGCACCTCGGCAAGGGAGGCTTTACCGCCGCGATAGGCAGCCACCAGCGCGAGGCTGCGTTCGGCTGCCAGCGGGATGAGTTCGCGCTCGTAACGGGCGCGGCGTTCGCGGCTGCTGTCCCAGTCGGAAATCAGCAAACGCACCTCGGCGACATGCGCGCGCAACGCGTCCTCGCGCTGTGCCCTGGCCTGCTCGAGCAGCGCCAGGCGCGAGGCAAGTTCGCGGTCCTGACGGTTCCTGCGGTCCCACTGCAACGGGATGGCAACGCCGAACGACAACATATTGGAGTAGGCCGGTCCGCGCTGGCTGTAGGCTACCTCCACGCTCCAGTCAGCGGTCCGATTGGCCTGCGCGAGCCTGACCTCGGTCTCTGCAATGGCCTCCTGGCGCGTCATGGCGGCGATCTGCGGATGGTTCGCCAACTGCGCCTCGAGCGCGCCGCGATCGAGGGCAATGACATTGATCGCGGGCTTGCTCTCGAGCGCCATCTCCGCGGCGTCCCCGGTCCAGCGCGCCAGCGCCACCTTGGCCGATCTTGCGCGCCGCGCGACCTCGCTCATCCGGTCATCGAGCATGACCAGCGCCGCGCGCGCCGCAAAGACGTCGGCCTGGCTGCCTCGCCCGGCGCGATAAGCACTTTCGGCTGCTTCCAGTTGGAGCCGGGACGCGATGCTCTGCTCAGTGACAAGGGTTGCAGCGGCCTCAGCGTAATAGCGCTCAAGCCACGCCAACGCGGTGTCGCGCAGAATCAGCGCTCGCATCGCCGCCTTCTCCGCCTCGGCGCGCTCGGCCTCGCGCTCGAAACGCTCGAAGCGAAGCTGGCGCTTCTCCTCGCGCGGGAACTCCTGGCTCAACCCGATGCGGCGCTGGGTCATGAAGTCGCGATTGAGGTTGAAGCTGTCGGCGCCGTCGGCCGGAAGATTGTCCAGCCCCAGCTTGAGAACCGGGTCGGGAAGCTGGCGCGCGGCGATCGCCATGCTGCGCGATGCCGTCGCGGCGGCGTCCTGCGCTTCGAGTTGCCGCGAGCG
>CAXNGL010000242.1:0-5062 GCA_964201515.1 Burkholderiales bacterium | reverse complement strand
GACAGGTCAGGCAATTCATGCATGCCATGAAGTATCACCCTTTACCATTTTGTTTACAACCGCAATACTGACCTGAATAGTTACGAATATTGTTTGTATTCGCTTGTGGTGCTTCTACACGGCGCAAGAACAAAACGTGAAGCCCACCTCGGCAGCATTGTCGCCACAGTCATCATCCGATCAAAACCCGTACAGCGTAGTCTAGAGTCAGTTAGGCCGAGCCACCTGCCAACTACTATAAGTTATTGAAATACATGTTTTTAGGCCCAATCCTTCCTGGTCGCTATTGGATATTTCGCTCAGATGCACTTAGGTGGTGCCGACGCGCAAATAGCGTTCCGGTCACCACCACGAACAGTGCACCGAGGATGGCTGAAACACGCCAGTTATGCAGCCAAGCCGCATGGGCTGTGACCCAGTCAACAAGCGCCGGATCTCCCACCATCAATTCGCCGGCTATCCAGCCGAGCAGGCCCGCCCCTAGCATGATGATCCAAGGGAACCGCTCCATCCATTTGAGCACAAGCCGCGATCCGAAAACCATTATCGGGATACTGATCGCAAGTCCGAGAATGAGCAGCACCAGCTTCGCGTCACCGCCGGCGGTCTCGGCCACCGCGGCCACCCCGATCACGTTGTCAAGGCTCATCACAAAATCGGCGATGACGATTGTTCGGACCGCCGACCACAGGTTGTCACTCGCACTGACGACTCCACCGCCATCCTCCGGACTAAGCAACTTGACTCCAATCCACAGCAGCAACAGCGCGCCGGCAAGTTTGAGGTAGGGCAACGTCAACAGGGCAATGGCAAACACGGTCAGCACCACCCGCAGGCCGATCGCCGCGCCCGTGCCCCACAGGATCGCCTGGCGTTGTTGCTTCGGCGGCAATGACCGGGCGGCCAATGCAATAACAACTGCGTTGTCCCCCGACAGTAGCAGATCGATCCAGATGATCTTCAATAGCCCGATCCAGAAGACCGGTGTGAACAGTATTTCCATGGATGCGTCGCCTATCGGATTCTGACCTGTTGATTCTGTCTCAACGCGCCATTGTAGCCCGGGGGTCCGAGAGGATTGGGGGAATACACCCGGCGGCGATCAAATTCAACGCCCCTTCGTCCTCGGGGATTCGCTACAATGCGCTTCCCGGGAGAGCATGCCGCACAGACAGGTCCACCAACGCGAGATCGGGTGGCATGGGTCGGCCGTTGTCCTCGCATACTGTCCCCAGTGGCTTCTACCACACCTCGCACAATATACTGACATGCCGATGCCCGTCATTTACGCCTGCACCGTCTTCCTGTCCGCCTTCCTGCTGTTCCTGGTTCAGCCGGTCATCGCCAAGCAGATCCTGCCCTGGTTCGGAGGATCGGCCTCGGTATGGACCACCTGTCTGGTGTTCTTCCAGGCATTGCTGCTTGGCGGATACGCCTACTCGCATTGGAGCGCCCGTAGCCTGCGACCCGGGCGCCAGTCGAGGGTGCACATTGCGCTCCTGGTGCTGTCCTGCCTGTTCCTCCCCATCGTGGCCTCGCCAGACTGGAAGCCACTCGGTGGCGAAGACCCGGGGCTTCGCATCCTGCTGTTGCTGGGTGCCACCGTCGGCCTGCCCTACCTGATGCTCTCGACCACCGGGCCCCTCATTCAGGTCTGGTACGCGCGCAACCTTTCGCGCGTGCCGTATCGCCTGTTCGCATTGTCCAACCTCGGATCACTGATCGGACTGCTGGCCTACCCGTTTGCGATCGAGCCCTGGGTCACGACACGCGTGCAATCCATCGCATGGTCCATCGGCTACGTAGGATTCACCGCGCTTTGCGCCCTGTCAGCGTGGCTGAGCCGGCACGCCGAACCTGTGCACGGCGCATACGCCGCGCATGACGATGCCAGCTCCATCGCCGCCACAGGCGCCGAACCCGTCAAGCCACCCACGACGGGCACCCGCCTGATGTGGCTGGCGCTGTCGGCTGCAGGGTCGATGCTGCTTCTGGCCGTCAGTAACCATATCTGCCAGAACATCGCGTCCATACCGTTCCTGTGGATAGTGCCGTTGTCCCTGTACCTTCTGACTTTCGTGCTGGTGTTCGATACCAATGGCTGGTATCGGCGTACCTTCTTTCTCATTCTCGCCGGTGGTGCCCTCATCAGCATGGGCGCAAATCTCAGCAGCCTTGACCTCAAGGTCGCTATCCCGCTGCACCTGGGCGGACTGTTCCTGTTGTGCATGGTCTGTCATGGCGAACTCTCGCTGGCACGACCGGCACCACGTTACCTGACAGGCTACTTTCTCAGCATTTCTGCTGGCGGTGTGCTGGGGGGTCTCATCGTCGGGTTTGGTGCCCCGCACGTGCTGCATGGCTACTTCGAACTGGGAATGGTACTGGTGCTGGTCGCCCTGCTCATGGTGATGCGCACGCGGACCGCGCACTTCATCGTGCCGGCAATGTTCACCGCTATAGCAGGTTTCTCCGTGTACAACAGCTACAAACAGATCGACGCCTATGACACCAGCCTGGTGGCATCGTCGCGCAACTTCTACGGTTCATTGCGAGTGCGGGACCTCGGGGGCGAGGACCAGGTCCGCACGCTCAACCATGGCGCCATCCGCCACGGCGGCCAGATCCGCGAACCGGTGGAGAAACGCCGCTCGGCAACCACCTACTACGGCCCGGACAGCGGCGTCGGCGCTGTCATTACGGCATTGCAGGCGCGCCGCCCGACCATTCGCGTCGGCGTGGTCGGCCTGGGCACAGGCACCATCGCCGCCTATGGACGCCCGGGCGACGTATTCCGCTTCTACGACATCAATTCGCAGGTGATTGACTTTGCAAAGCGTTATTTCACATTCCTTGGCGACAGCCGCGCGACGATCGAATTGGCCCTCGGTGACGCACGGCTGAGCCTTGAGCGCGAAACGCCCGAGAACTTCGACGTGATTGCCATCGACGCTTTTTCCGGCGACTCGGTCCCGGCGCACCTGCTGACCGCCGAAGCGCTGGACGTCTACGCGCGACATCTGAAGCCAGACGGGGTATTGCTGTTCCACACCACCAACCGGTATCTGGAACTCGCGCCGGTGGTCAGGATGGTGGCCGAGAGTCGCGGCATGTCCGCCGCACTCATCGAGCATGAGCCCACAAGTGCAGAAGAAGACAACGAGCTCCTGTCCAATTCAGACTGGGTCCTGGTGGCGCGCGACCGGTCCGTGATGCAGCTGCGAGAAATCGCCACGCGCATCAAGGAGATCACCCTGCCGCCAGGGGCCACCTTGTGGACGGACGACTACAACAACCTGTTCCGACTCCTCAAGTAGCCGCGCAATTCTTGATAAATTTTTATCCATCGTCTGTGTATAGGTCCAACAGTCGGGCACCTTAAGGAAGTGGCTATATTTGTACTGATATAACCATCATCGGCTCCGATCAGCGTGCCACGCGGAATCCCACGGACTCATACGCCTCGGGCGAATAGCTTCCGCGATTGGATGAACGCACGTTTCGGGGATGGCTGTTCCACGCCGCGCCACGATTGGCCCGTCGCTCACAGCCTCCCGTAGTCCATGGCGAGCCGTCGGCGGGCGCACCCTCGTAACCTTCGTGCCAGCAGTCCGCCGTCCACTCCCATACGTTGCCCAGCATGTCGTAGAGGCCAAAGGCATTCGGCAAAAAACTGCCAACTGGCGAAGTGCGAACGTAGCCATCATTGCAATCAGCCCACGGCGCCATTCCCAGGGCATCTCGAAAAGCGCGATCGCCCAGGTTTGCATAGGCACAACCGGCATCAACGTCGTTGCCCCAGTAACGCGAGGTCATTGTCCCCGCCCGCGCCGCATATTCCCATTCCGCCTCGGAAGGCAGTCGATACGCTTGGCCCGTCTTCTCGGACAACCACTGCACATAGGCCTGCGCGTCGCGCCAGGCCACACAGACCACCGGTTCCTCGTCACCCTGCTCGTAGCCCGGATTGCGCCAGCCAAGCACCAGATCATTGATCCAGGCCGCCCCGGTCCAATGCAGGCATCCGGAGGACAGGTGTCCGGTGTCAGCCGCAAACTTGGCGAATTGCCCGCGGGTGACTTCGTAACGCCCCATCGCAAACGCACCGGCGATCGTCACCTCATGCACCGGTCCCTCCCGCTCGGCACTCCATCGCTCGGTGTCGGCATCCGGGGATCCCATGAGGAATCTCCCCTGCGGGACTACGACCATATCAGGACAGTCTGCGCAGTCGCGAAAGCCCGGCCCCGAGTTTGCCGACGGCGCCACCGCGAGCGACGATGTCGGGGCGACAACCTGCGCCAAAACCGGGAAGGCAACCCCCAGGAGCAAGATCGCCGAGCATGCCCCGAGTGCCTCTGCGAGCGACCGCCTCCCCAATAAAGTCAGGGCCGGATACCGTACGCTTCGCACGACGATCCGGCCCTGTCCTTGAGCAGCTGGACTTACTTGAGGATGCTCTTGAGCAACTTGCCCATTTCGGCGGGATTGCGCGTCACCTTGATGCCGCACTCTTCCATCACCGCCAGCTTCTCCTGCGCCGTGCCCTTGCCACCGGAGATGATGGCGCCCGCATGTCCCATGCGCTTGCCTTCGGGCGCGGTGACCCCCGCGATGAAGCCCACTACCGGCTTTTTCATGTTGGCTTTCACCCACTGCGCGGCCGCCTCTTCGTCCGAGCCGCCAATCTCGCCCACCATGATCACCGCGTCCGTTTCCGGATCGTCGTTGAACATGCGCAGCACATCGACGTGCTTCATGCCGTTGACCGGGTCACCCCCAATGCCGACGCAGGACGACTGCCCAAGGCCGAGTTCCATCAACTGCCCCACCGCCTCATAGGTCAGCGTGCCGGAGCGCGACACCACGCCGATGCGGCCCTTCTTGTGGATGTGGCCGGGCATGATGCCGATCTTGATTTCGTCCGGCGTGATCACGCCCGGGCAGTTCGGCCCGACCAGGATGGTGCTCTTGCCCTGCATCTTGTAGCGCGTGTTGATCATGTCGCGCACCGGGATGCCCTCGGTAATGCAGATCACCAGTTCCAGGCCCGCCTCGACGG
>CAXNGL010000241.1:0-5078 GCA_964201515.1 Burkholderiales bacterium | reverse complement strand
CACCCGGTGGCAGGCCGCCTGCGCTCGCTGGGCACGCCGTTTCACTTTAACTTCGAGGGTACGACCGAGTTCGCGCAGGAATGCCGGGCCGCACCTGTCGTCGGGCAGCACACACAGTCCATCCTGCGCGATTTGTTAGGCTATGACGAGGACCGCATTCAGCGCCTGGCCAAGGAGCAGGTGGTGCGTTTGTCGGACGTGCCCGGCAAGACCACCGCGATGCCGCGTGCGGCGCCGCAGCCCGCCGCGCAGCCCTTGCCTAAGACCGGCGTTGACGCATTACCACTGGCTGGCATCCGCGTGTTGGACCTGACGCGCATGTTCGCCGGCCCGCTGGGCGGACAGATCCTGGCCGACCTGGGCGCCGAGGTGTTCAAGATCGAGGAGCCGCGCATCGGCGACCCGACGCGGGGCAACATCCCCTTCATGAAGGAAGAGAGCACCTATTTCATGTCGCTCAACCGCGGCAAGAAAAGCGTAGTGCTGGATTTGAAAAGCCCAGAGGGCCGGGAAGCCTTGCTCGACCTGGCCGCGCAATCAGATGTGCTGCTGGAGAACTACCGCGTAGGGGTGATGGACCGGCTGGGCCTGTCCTATGAAGATCTCCGAAAGCGCAACCCGCACATCGTCATGTGCTCCATCTCCGGCTTTGGCAAGACCGGGCCGCTCAAGGACAAGATTTCCTTCGATCTGGTCAACCAGGCGATGGCCGGCACCATGGCGATCACCGGCGAGGAGAACCGGCCGCCGGTGCGCATCGGCCTGCCAGTGGGCGACTTGAACGGCGGCATCTTCAGCGCTGTGGCCATCTTGACGGCCCTGCACGGTCGGCGCCGCACGGGCAAGGGCGCCGAGATCGACCTCAGCCTGCACGACCTGCTGATCACGCTGCTGGGCTACATGGGCCAGCTCTACTTGATGACGGGGGAATCGCCCAAGCCAGTAGGCTCGGGCCATCACCACATCGCGCCCTATGGCGCCTTCGAGGCGAGCAACGGCCATGTGGTGGTGGCAGCGTTCACCCAAGTCTTCTGGGCCAAGTTCGCCCGTACCATCGGTAGGCAAGAGCTGATCGAGGACCCGCGCTTCGTCACCATCGACACGCGCAAGGTGCACAAGGAAGAACTGAACGCGCTCATCGAGCCGATCATGCGGACCAAGACAGTGGACGAATGGCTGGCGGCGCTGGAAGCCGGCGACGTGCCCTGCGCGCGCGTTGCTTCGGTGGGCGAGGTGCTCACCTCGCCGCAAGCCATCGCACGCGAGATTGTGTTCGACTACGAGCACCCCACGGTGGGCACCGTGCGCGCGGTCGGGTCGCCCTTCCGCGCTGATGGCGCCGTGTGGCGCTCCCCCTTGCCTCCGCCTACGTTGGGTCAGCACACGACAGAGACGCTGGCGGGGCTGCTGGGATATCCGCGCGAACGCGTGGAAGCCGTCATAGCGGCCGCAGCCAAGTCCTGAGTTTGATTGTTTTAACCCATTCCAAAAAGGAGATAACCATGACGATCAAGGCCAAGTTGCGCACTGTATTGTTGGCCGCCGCACTGGGCGTGCTGGCGGCATCGTCAGCACATGCGCAGACCTATCCCTCCAAGCCGATCCGCCTGCTGGTCGGCTACGCCGCCGGTGGCCCGGTGGACAACGCAGTGCGGCGCATCGTACCCTCGCTGTCCAAAGAGCTGGGCCAGACCATCGTCGTGGACAATCGCGGCGGCGCCGGCGGTGCACTCGCGGCCGATGTGGTGGCCAAGGCCGAGCCGGACGGCTACACCCTGATATTCATGGCCAGCCCCACCCAGGTCATGACGCCCCACATGACCCGTAGCCTGCCGTTCGACCCGCTCAAGGACTTCACTCCGATCGCCATGACCGTCGGCTTCGCCACCGCGCTGCTGGTGAACAAGGACTTTCCGGCGCGCAACCTGGCGGAACTGGTGGCCTATGCCAAGGCCAATCCGGACAAGGTATCCTTCGGCTCGGCCGGCGTCGGCTCGTCCAATCACCTGGCCGCTGAGCTTCTGAAGAAGGAGACCGGCGCGCAGATGCTGCACGTCCCCTACAAGGGCAATGCGCTGGCGCTCACCGACGTGATCGGTGGGCAGATCAGCTTCATGTTCAACAGCATCGGCGATTCGATTCCGTATGTGCAGGGCGGGAAGGTGCGAGCGCTGGCCGTCAGCTCCAGGCAACGCAACCGCGCACTGCCGGACGTGCCCGCCGTCGCCGAGTCGGGCGTGTCGAACTTTGACGTCACCGCCTGGTACGCGCTGGAAGGCCCGCCCCGCATGCCGCGCGATGTGGTGACGCGGCTTAACACGGCCGTGCGCAAGGTGATGACCGACCCGGCGATGACCAAGCAGTTTTCCGACATCGGCTACGACGTGATCTTGTCCACGCCGGAGGAGCTGCAGCGCATCATCCAGGCCGACTTCGAGCGCTGGAAGCCGGTTGCGGGTGCCATCAAGATGGAGTAAAGGCCTTGAAAACCAACCCCATTCTGTTCGACGACTTCGTGGTGGGCGGCGAGCTGGGCACCCATCAAGCGGACTACGACGACAAGATCGCCGCGGCCTGGTGCGCGATCTTCGGCACGTCCCAGCCCGAGGGCGCGCAGGGCGCGGGCGTCGCCGTTGCGCTCATGATGCGCAGCTACCTGGCGGTGGCCGCGCCGCGCCCACCAGGCAACGTACATACGCGTCAGCGGCTCGCCCTGCAGGCGCTGCCCCAGCCCGGCGAAACCGTGCGCATGCGGGTGTGGTGCGCGGGCAAAGAGATCAAGCGTGAGAGCCGCTATGTGGAAATCGGTGTGCAAGCGGCAGGCGATCAGCAGCGTCCGCTGTTTGGCGGGCGCCTCACCCTGATCTGGGCGGCCTGACATGCAGCAGCTTCCAACCACCACGCTTGTGGTGACCGGCGAGGCGATCGGCCAGTACGCCGAACTCACGCAGGACTTCAACCCCCTGCATTTGGACTCAGCTTTCGCGGCAACCACGCGGATGGGCGGCGTCATCGCGCACGGCACAATGTCAATCAATCTGATTCTCCATTCTCTTGCAAAGGCCTTCGGCGCCGAGGCGGTGGTGAACGTCGACCTGGACATTCGCTTTATCAAGCCGGTGCGGGTGGCCGAGACACTTACGGCCGGTGGCGAACGGGAGTCGGGCGATGCGCGCCGCTACGCCGTATGGGTGCGTGGTGTGGAGGGGGAAGACCGGCTGGTCGGGGTCGCGACGCTCGGCCCGGCTGCGTTGGGCTGAGCGCAGCATGCGAGCGGCCTACCTGCGTGGCGCCTTCGGCACGGCCTTCGGGCTGCACGAAGGCTCGTCTGCGCTCGACCTGATGGCGCAGGCCGCTCGAGGCGCTCTGCACAGCGCTAGGCTCGAACGACCGGCCGTCGATGGCGTCCTGTGCGGATACGCGACCACGATGCCCCACCTGATGCTCTCGACCTTGTTCTGCGAGCGTTTCGCCTTGCGTCCCGACTACGCGCACAGCTTGCAGCTGGGCGGCGCCACCGGCGCGGCCATGCTGATGCTGGCGCGCGAACTAGTGCGTGCCGGCCGCTGCCACAATGTGCTGGTGCTCGCGGGCGAAAACCGCCTAAGCGGACAAAGCCGCGACAGCTCGATCCAGACCCTGGCCCAGGTGGGCGATGCGCAGGTCGAGGTGCCCAATGGAGCCTCGGTGCCGGCGTACTACGCGCTCATGGCGTCGCGCTACATGCACGACACCGGGTTGGCCGAGACCGATCTCGCCCAGTTCGCCGTGGCCATGCGGGAGCGCGCCGCAGTCCACCCCGGCGCCCATCTTCGCAGCCGGATCAGCCTGGAGGACGTGATGGCGTCCAAGCCGATCTCGACGCCTCTGAAGCTTCTTGACTGCTGCCCAATCTCGGACGGTGCGGTGGCGATGGTGGTGTCGCGCGAGCCCGGCCCGCATGGGGCCGTCGCCGTCAGCGGGGCAGGTCAGGCGCACCGCCACCAGCACCTCTGTGCCATGGAGGATGTGTTCGATACCGGGGCGAAGTCAGCCGCCAATGCGGCCTTGGCTGAAGCAGACTTGGGTGTGGATGACATGGGCTATCTGGGGGTCTACGACTCGTTCACTATCACGCTGACCATGCTGCTGGAAGAAATCGGCTTCGCCCCGCGCGGCCAAGCGGCGGCGTGCCTGCGGCAAGGGCAGTTCGATCCGGCCGGTGTGCAGCCGCTCAACACTCACGGAGGCTTGCTTTCCTATGGACACTGCGGCGTCGCCGGGGGCATGGCGCACGCCGTCGAGGCCTGGCTGCAAATGACGGGCCAAGGGGGGAGCCGGCAGATTCCCTCGCGCGCGCGCCACGCCTTCTTGCATGGAGACGGCGGCGTGATGTCCTCGCATGTCAGCCTCGTCCTGTCGCAAGAGGAGCCATGAGCGTCCTGCAATCGGGCGGATACGCTGAAGGCCTGGCCGCGAGACGTGTACGCTTTCAACGCTGCGCGGCCTGCGGCGCCGCCCAGACCCTGGCGCGTTACGTGTGCGTCTCGTGCAGGCATGAAACGCTCGAATGGGCAGACGCCTGTGGGCACGGTGTGGTCAATGCTGTCACCGTGGTGTCCCGGGCGCCTTCTGATCTATTTCGCGCGCTCGTTCCCTATATGCTGGTCATCGTGACGCTCGAGGAGGGCGCCCGCGTAATGGGCCATGGCACCCCCGACTTGGCCATCGGGCAGGCGGTCACGGCGGGTTTTTTCGACCATGGCGGGCAGACCCTGCTGCGCTTCGGCCCGCGCAGCGATGACCCGACCGCGACTTAAATGATGGAATGCTTGGAGAGGAGTTCTTCTTTTTTGCAAAGGTGACAGACACCCATCAAATCGGTTGCGCCATTTTAGTTTAGGACGTTTAACTTCTTAAAAGCAATTAATCTGTCCTCGGCGTTCTAAGTGTCGGGAGTAAATGAGTTGTCCGGTTTTTAGCAATTAATCTGTCCGGTTTGTGGAGGAGCGATGCAACACGTCCCCATAAGCCGGGCCCGCTACGTGCAGGAGAACCGGAAGATGAGATTTCAAGAAGCCTACTATGGCTGGAGCGAG
>CAXNGL010000240.1:0-5183 GCA_964201515.1 Burkholderiales bacterium | reverse complement strand
GGGGCCGGCGCGCCGCATCCGATCTTGCCCGAGTACAAGTGCTGGCCGCCCCAGCCAAAGTCATCACCCTCAACATGGCTGCCTCGAGGAACCTGGATGACATGACGTCGCGCCGAAGCGAGTTTCTCACCGCATACCAGAATGCGGCCTATGCCGACCGCTACCGGGCACTGGTCGCGAAGACCCGTGCCGCGGAAACCGCGCTCGGTGGCACCAAGACCCCACTCGCAGAAGCCGTGGAGCAGGGCTACTTCAAGCTGCTGGCTTACAAGGACGAATACGAAGTGGCGCGCCTGTACACACAACCCGATTTCATGCGTCGCATCGACGCCATGTTCGAGGGCAGCTATCGGCTGCAATTCCATCTGGCTCCCCCGATTCTCAATCCGCCTGACCCGGTGACAGGCGTGGCAAAGAAGTCTGCGTTCGGTCCCTGGATGCTGACGGCGTTTCGCCTGCTGGCCAGGTTGAAGGGGCTTCGCGGCACCGCGTTCGATCTCTTCGGTCGCACCTCCGAACGCAAGCTGGAGCGGCAATTGATTGAAGACTACGAACGTACAATCACAGAACTCCTGGCCGGACTGAGCACTGAGAATCTGCCTATCGCAGTGTCAATTGCGGCGCTGCCATCGGAAATTCGCGGCTTTGGCCATGTCAAGTTGCGCAATGTGGAAAAAGCCCGCCGCGCCGAGGCGGACCTGCTGGCTCGTTATCGCGCACCTGTGGGCCAGCGTCAGACCCAAGCGGCCTGAGGGATCGGCTGCCCGCGGCTGACGCTGGCGTGGCGATGAGTCGGTCAATATGATCAGATTGACAATGATATACAGGCCACTCTTGGGTAACTTTAGATAATATGATCAGTATGTGAATATTGTCGCCGGCAGGCTCTCAGCCACCCATCGCCGCCTTGAATGCACTGGCGGTGATGACGTTGGCTTGAGCCGGAAACACGTTCTCCAGCAGCACCCGGTGCGTGTCGGCATTGAAGTCGGCGCAACCATCCGCAATCACGGTCAGGCCGTAGTCCATGTCTGCGGCCCAGCGCACCGTCGACAGAACGACGCCGCTGGTCGCGATGCCCAGCAACACGAGCGAGGTAATGCCGCGCGCGCGCAACAGGGTCTCCAGGGCTGTCGTCGAGAATGCCCCGACGCGAACCTTGGTCAGTACCACGTCCGCGGGCGCGGGGGCCACGCTGGCGTAAATTTCGGTGGCCGGCGTTCCATCGAGCAGGCGGCCGCCCTTCTTCACCATCGAAAACAGTTTGTTGCGCGGGCTCACCTCGGGATATCCGTTGCGGAACTTCACCACGATGTACACCACCGGCATGCCGGCCTTGCGCGCACTGGCAAGCACGCTCATCGCGCTGTCGAGCAATACCTTGCGCTCCTGCTCGGGCACGCGTTCGACCATGTCGTTTTGATAGTCCATCAGCAATACTGCAGTGGCGGATTTGTCGATTTCAATCGCGGGTTGCTGTTGCATCTTCATTCCTCTCGTTCAGTTTTGGGCGGGCCCCATTCTACGCGCCGCAGTCCCGCGCTCGCGCCCCCCCCCCTGGCCGCGCCTTCGCATGCAGTGCGCCGCCTCCGGCAAATCACCTCCCCCACCGGCCCGGCCAGTGCCGGTACCTGCATGGTCCAATGTAGAATGCCGCTTCATTCGCAACGCAAGCGCTGCGGGCAAACCGCAACGGCGCACTCCACATCGGCGAACCCATGAAACTGGCAACGATCAAGAACGATACCCGCGACGGTGCCCTGGCCGTTGTTTCACGCGACCTCAAGCATGCCCAGATCGCCTACGACATCGCACCCAACCTGCAGGCGGCACTCGATGACTGGGACTATTTTTCGCCTCAGTTGCAGAACCTGTATGACGAACTGAACCGCCATCCGGGCTCCAAGGCATTCACCTTCGACCCGCAACAATGCATGGCGCCGCTGCCGCGCGCCTACCAGTGGCTGGATGCGGGCGCCTATCTTTCGCACATCGAAGCCTTGCGAAAAGCGAGCGGTACTGCAATGCCCCCGGATGCGAAGCGCGACCCGCTGATGTGCCAGGGCAACTCCGATTTTTTCATCGGGCCACGTGACCCGATCCTGGCTGCCAGCGAATCCCTGGACATTGACCTTGAAGCCGAACTGGCCGTTATCCTGGGCGACGTGCCGATGGGCGTGAAGCATGAGCGAGCCGGCGAGGAAATCCGCTTGTTCGTGCTCGTCAACGACGTGTCCCTGCGCGCGGTGCTGGCCAAGGAATTGAGAAAGGGCCTCGGGCCGGTGCAGGGAAAGATCGCCACGGCGTTCTCGCCCGTGGCGGTGACTCCCGATGAACTGGGTGCCGCCTGGGATGGCCGACGCGTGTCGCGACCGCTGTCGGTGCAGATCAACGGTGAATCCTTGGGGGCGCCGGATTGCAGCATCGACATGCAATTCGATTTCCCCCACCTGATCGCACATGCGGCGAGGACGCGCCCCCTCGGGGCCGGTGCCGTACTCGGCTCCGGCACTGTTTCAAACCAGGGACACCCCACCGGATTTGGCTGCATCGCCGAGCGGCGGATCGCGGACGCTGATGACAACCGCGAACCAATGCAGTTCCTCCATTTTGGCGACCGGGTGCAAATAGAAATGCTGGACGCTTCGAATACATCCGTTTTCGGTGCAATCGACCAGCAAGTGATGCAGTTTCCAGTCTCTCGACGGGCCGTGGACGTGTTGCCAGGTGCAGGCGCGGACAACGACGACGACGCTCCCGACGAAGAGGCTGTCGACAGTAGCAGTCACTGACGCGGCAACTGCGCCCGATCTCACCCGCCAGTCACGGTCATTTCACTGAACGCATGCTGAGCAACCTGATTCGCTCGCTGTTTGCGCGCAAGCCCCGTCCCGTGCCGCCAGAGCCACCGGCCGTAGCCGCCATTGTTGCTGCCAAAGACCTGCTCAACAACAACGCCTTCCAGCAGTCGATCGACGCCCTGGCCCCGGTATTGCGTGAAAATCCAGACCATGCCGAGGCGCTATTCATGCGCGGAACGGCACAACTCGAACTCCAGCGGCAAAGCGAAGCGCTCGCCGATCTGGGGCGTGCGGTCGCCCTGTCACCGCGTGAACCGCGCTACCTCTACAACCTCGCCCTGACCCACTGGACGCTGGGGAACGCCGAGCGGACAGTGCAACTGTGCAATGAGGCAGTGCGCATCGCGAGCTTTACCCCCGCCCACATCCTGCTCGCCAATATCGAGTTGAACGGCGAGAATTACTTCGAGGTGCTGGCGCGCATGCATTCGCACCTGCGGCCACGAACCTACATCGAAATCGGCGTTTTCCGGGGGGCTTCGCTGCGGCTCGCAGGTGCGGACACGCGGGCACTGGGGGTGGACCCGCAGCCGATCCTCGACAAACCCGCGGGCACCAACCAGTTTGTTTTCGCAAAGACCAGCGACGACTTTTTTGCCAATCATGACGTCGTCCATGAACTTAGCGGGCGGCCTGTCGACATGGCGTTCATCGATGGCATGCACAAGTTTGAATTCGCGCTGCGCGATTTCATCAACATAGAGCGGCTTGCGCGCCCGGATGGCGTCGTCCTGGTCCACGACTGCTTTCCGCTCGACGCGCAGACTGCAAGCCGGGACCGCAGCACGCTTTTCTGGAGCGGCGACATCTGGCGCCTCATCCTGCTGTTGCGCAAGCACCGCCCCGACCTAGCGGTGCACACCATCGCCACCCCGCCCACGGGCCTCGGGATGATCTTCAACCTGGATCCTTCATCCCGGGTCCTGGCCGACAATCTCGACGCCATCGTCGCCGAATACCTTGCCACGGATTACAGCGTGCTCGATGGCCGCAAGCGCGAACTGCTCAACGCCTGCCCCAACGACTGGGCGTCCGTCAGTGCGCTACTGGATGGCCGCACCGCAACCGGCTAACCCGCCCGGCCTGGCGCAGCCATGTCGCCACGGGCACGGGCAGAACCACTCAGGCGTGCAGGCGGATGAAGTCTCGGACGCGCGGGTAAACCACCTCGCGCCAACGGCGACCGCTGAAGATCCCGTAATGCCCCGCGCCCGGCACGGTGAAATGCTCGCGATTCGACTCCGGGATGCCCGGGCACAGGTCATGCGCGGCGCGCGTTTGGCCATTGCCCGAGATGTCGTCCAGTTCCCCTTCCACAGTCAGAAGCGCAGTGCTCCGGATGTCCTTGGGCCGCACCAATTGCTCGCGCACGAACATGCGCCCCTTGGGCAACTGGAATTCCTGGAACACGCGCTTGATGGTCTCCAGATAGTACTCGGCCGGCATGTCCAGCACCGCGTTGTACTCATCGTAGAACTTGCGATGCGCAGCCGCCGACTCGTCGTCCCCCGCCACAAGGTGCCCGTAAAAATCACGGTGCGCGTCGGCGTGGCGCGACGGGTTCATGGCGACAAACCCCATGTGCTGGAGGAACCCCGGATACACCCGCCGCATGCCGCCCGGGTAGCGCAAAGGCACGCGGTGGATGAGCGTGCGCTCGAACCACGAGTAGGGCTTCTGCATTGCCAGGTTGTTTACGGCCGTCGGGCTTTTGCGGGCATCGATCGGGCCGCCCATCATGATCATGGTATGCGGCTTCACCGGCTCATCCATCGAAGCCATGAGCGATACCGCTGCGAGCACCGGCACGGTGGGCTGGCATACGGAAATGACGTGTACGTCGGGCCCCAGCGCGCGAATGAACTCGCGCACGTAATCGACGTAGTCATCGAAATGGAACGGGCCCTTCTCAAGGGGCACGATACGGGCATCGACCCAGTCGGTGACATAGACCTCGTGCTCCGGCAGCATGGCACGCACCGTATCGCGCAGCAGCGTCGCGTGATGGCCGGATAACGGCGCAACCAATAGCACTACCGGGTCGGCAACGCGGCGCGCCGGCAACTCACGCTTGAAATGAATCAGCTTGCAAAACGGCTTGTCGACGATCAGCGTCTCTACGACGGCAACGCGCTGGCCATCGATCACGGTGTGCTCCAACCCGAACTCGGGTTTCGCGAAGTCCTGGGTGGGGCGATAGAACAACTCGGCATTGGCCGCCATGCGCCGACTGCTGGGAAGATGAGACAGGGGACTGAACGGGTTGGTCAGGAACTCATGGCTCGCCTTGGCGAAATAATTCCAGGGCGAAAGCGCGGTTCG
>CAXNGL010000239.1:0-5197 GCA_964201515.1 Burkholderiales bacterium | reverse complement strand
CGCGCCATGCGTGCTGGTATGCGAGTCGCCGCACACCACCGTCATCCCGGGAAGCGTGACGCCATTCTCAGGCCCGATGACATGCACGATGCCCTGGTTCTGGTGGCGGAACGGGAAATACACCTTGGCGCCGAACTCCCTGATGTTGGTGTCGAGCTGCTCTACCTGCTTTCGCGCGATCGGATCCTTGATGCCCTGGTCCCAGTCGTCGGTCGGCGTGTTGTGATCCGCAGTCGCCACCACCGAACCGATGCGCCAGAGCTTGCGTCCGGCCAGCTTGAGTCCCTCATAAGCCTGCGGACTGGTCACTTCGTGCACCAGGTGTCGGTCGATGTAGAGCATCGTCGTACCATCGTCTTCCATGTGCACGGTGTGACTCTGCCAAAGTTTGTCGTACAGCGTTTGAGCGGTCATGAGTTATCGGCCCTGCCAAATGGAGTCCGGAGGATTGGAACCGGGAGTAGCGCCCGAGGAGGGGAAAAATTATACCGGATGAAGATCGCAACACCCGAATCGGCGGGGGTTCGCCATTACCCCATCCCGAACACTGGCTCTGCTAACATCCCGGCGCGGCAAAGGTGGCATGGCGCCAACGCCAGCGAGGATGACACTTCGCGCCGCTGGGAACCCCGATCGCCGAATCAACCGGATACCGCCATTGGCCGAATCATCGCAGCATCGCGCCGCACCGCGCAGCGTGTTCTTCCTGCTCTTCACCCTCTCCGGATTCGCCGGCCTGATTTACGAATCGGTGTGGAGCCATTACCTCAAGCTGTTCCTCGGTCACGCCGCCTATGCACAGACGCTGGTGCTGATCCTCTTCATGGGTGGCATGGCCATCGGCGCCTGGATTTGCAGTCGCGCCTCGTCGCGCTGGAGCAACCTGCTGCGCGGTTACGCTATCGCCGAAGCCCTTATCGGACTTGCTGCGCTGGTGTTTCACCCGGTCTTCGTGGCCACCACGGGGATTGCCTACGACAGCATCCTTCCGGGAATACACGCAGCCACCGACAGTGAAGCGGCAACCAACCTCATCAAGTGGGGCCTTGCCGGGCTGCTGATCCTTCCCCAGTCCATTCTCCTGGGCATGACGTTCCCGTTGATGAGTGCCGGCATCATCCGCCGGCACCCGCGGGTGCCGGGAGAAACGCTGGCGCTGCTTTATTTCACCAACAGCCTTGGCGCGGCCATCGGCGTGCTGAGCAGCGGCTTTTTCCTGACCGACAAGCTGGGGCTGCCAGGAACCATGCAGGCTGCTGGCATCATCAACCTGGTTCTCGCGGCGGTGGTGTGGTTGCTCGCGCCGGGAAGCGACAGCGTCGCGACTGCCACGCCCGAAGCCGCACAGGACCTGACCGACCACCGCGTCGCCCCGCCGGAACAAACGGACGCCCCCTACGGCCTTCTGCTCCTGATCGCGGCGCTCACCGGCGCTGCGTCATTCATGTACGAAATCGGCTGGATCCGCATGCTTTCCCTGGTGCTGGGCGCATCCACCCACTCGTTTGAGCTCATGCTGTCCTCATTCATCCTCGGGCTCGCCTTCGGCGGACTGTGGATACGCGGCCGCATCGATCGCATCACCGATCCGGTGCGATACCTCGCAGTCGTGCAGGTGGCCATGGGTCTCCTGGCGCTGGCAACCCTGCCCTTGTATGGCGAGATGTTCCCGCTGATGCAGTCGGTCATGCAGGCACTGGCCAAGACCGACTCGGGCTACCTGATGTACCTGTTGTCGAGCCATGGCATCGCGCTGCTCATCATGTTTCCGGCCACATTCTGCGCCGGGATGACGCTGCCCCTGATCACCTATACGCTGCTGCGTGGCGGACACGGCGAAAAAGCCATCGGCGCCGTGTATGCGGCGAACACGCTCGGCGCCATCGTCGGCGTCATCGTCGCGGCGCACATCGGCATGCCGCTGCTCGGCCTCAAGGGGTTGCTCTCCGCTGGTGCCGCGCTGGACGTCGCGCTCGGCCTGGTGCTGCTGTGGCGGCTGGGCGCGGCGGCCCGAGTCAGGCCCTACCTCCCGGCCGCCGCGACTGCAGTCAGCGTGGCTGCATTTGCCGGCGTATTCCTGCTGGTGCAGCTCGATACCCATCGCATGGCCTCCGGCGTCTTCAGGCGCGGCGACCTGTATACCGAACAAGACGCGAAACTCATCTACTACAAGGATGGCAAGACAACCTCCGTCGCACTGATGGATTTCCAGGACGATCGCAGCCTGCGCACCAACGGCAAGTCCGACGGCGCCATCAACATGGCGGGCGGGCCCATCGTGTCCGACGAAATCACCATGACGCTGACCGGCGCGTTGCCGCTCGCATTCAAGCCGGACGCCAGGGTGGCCGCAGTCATCGGCATCGGCACCGGGCTGACCACCCATACACTGGTGGCCAATCCGGGCCTGGAGCGCGTCGACACGGTGGAAATAGAGCCTGCGATGGCGCAGGCCTCGCAGCACTTCGCGCCGCTCAACGCCAATACCTACGCCGATCCGCGCAGCCACATCATCTTCGATGACGCCAAGACCTTTTTCTCCACGCACAACCGGCGCTACGACCTGATCGTGTCGGAACCATCGAACCCGTGGGTGAGCGGCGTGTCAAGCCTGTTCACCGGCGAGTTCTACCAACTGGCGCGCCGTTACCTCAAGCCCGGCGGCGTCCTGGTGCAGTGGTTCCAGATGTATGAAATCGACATCTCGCTGGTGGCATCGGTGCTGCAGGCGCTGGGCAACAATTTCCCGGACTACGTCATCTATGCCGCCACCGATGGCGACCTGCTGATCGTCGCGGGGGATCCCGAGACTCTTGCCAAGCCCATCGCCGACATCACGCAGATCCCCGGGGTGTCGCGGGAGTTGTCGCGCGTGCACATCCATACGCTCGGAGACGTGGAGCTGCGCCGCATCGGCGGCAAGAAGGCGCTCTCGCCGTTCTTCGCCAGTTTCGGCGTCCCCGCCAACTCCGACTATTACCCCTACCTCGACCTGAATGCCGCGCGTTATCGCTTCCTGCAGCGCAGCGCGGGCGACTTCATCACCATCGGCACCAGCGGCGTGCCGGTCATCAACATGCTGGAGGGACGGGACGGGTCGACGCGCGTGGAAGCCTCGCTGGGGGGCGAGGAATACTTCGAGCGGCTGGCGCTGACGCGCCGCGCCCGCTATGCCCGCGACTTCCTCCTCAAGCGCGACGCGATCGCGCCGTTCGCCATTCCCCGCACGCTGCAAAAGGACCTCGAGATGACGCGCCTGCGGCTGCTGGAGTGTCGCGAACCGCAGCGCTACGACATCTGGTTCCATTCCCTGTACCAGGTAGCGCGCACCGTCAACCCGCTTCTTTCGCGACGCGAGGCAAGCGAACTATGGGATCGCATCGAACGTTCGCCGTGCCTGGCCGGGCTCGACCCGCAGCAGCGCGCGTGGATCGAGCTGTTTGCCGCCGTGGGCAGGCGCGATGCGGCCACCATGGCCCGCGCAGCCGAAGCGCTGTTGCCGGCGCAGAGCGATCTTCCGACGGGACATCGCCAGTACCTGGTCACCGCCGCGCTGACGGGTTTTATCGTCCAGGGACGTCGCGACAAGGCCGCCGAACTGCTGGCCCGCTTTTCCGCGGACAGCGGCGATGCCGCCGACCTGACCCTGCGATTGCTGCGGGCGCACGCCCAGGCGAACGCCCAGAGATAGACATCCGCAGCACAGGCAGTTCCCCTCGAGGGGGTCTGAACAAGGCGGACTCCGCCCCCCCTGCAGTTCCCCCGACTGAAGGGGGAACTACAATGAAGGCTCTCGCAGAATTAGAATTCGGGATTTTTCAGAGCTTCCCTTGACAGGAGCGCTTCCTGACGCGATAAACAAGCCTCTTCAATTCCGATGACCAGCCTCAAAAGGAGCAACACCATGGCAGCAGATGCAGCCCCGTCCGGGTACACCGACATCCTCTACAGCGTCAAGGACCTCGTGGCCACGATCACCATCAACCGGCCGAAGCGGCTGAATGCCTTCACCGGCCACACCATGAAGGAAATCGGCAAGGCGCTGGATACAGCGGCCAAGGACCGCGCCGTTGGCGTCATTGTCCTGACCGGCGTGGGGGAGCGCGCGTTCAGCTCGGGGGGGGATGTCGAATGGGAAGCCGGCGGTGGGCTCGACGGCCACGACTGGTACCTCGGGCGCCAGATCGTCGACACGCCCAAGCCGGTGATCGCGCGCGTCAGCGGCTACTCCATCGGCGGCGGCAACCATCTCGCCTACTTCTGCGACTTCACCATTGCCGCAGACCACTCCATCTTCGGCCAGAACGGCCCGCGCGTGGGATCGCCGGCCGGTGGCTACTCGGTGACGCACTCGGCGAGCGTAATCGGCCACAAGCGCGCTCGCGAGATGTGGATGCTGTGCCGCCGCTACAGCGCGCAACAGGCGCTGGCCTGGGGCCTGATCAACTCCGTCGTGCCGCAGGCCGAACTGGACGCCGAAGTCGATCGCTGGTGCAAGGAATTGCTGTCCCTCAGCCCCACCGTCCTGAAGATCGTCAAGGCGTCCTTCAGGACCCATATGGAACACTACATGGGCCGCAACGTCTCGGACATGGTGCGCCTGCTCAAACCCGACTACTTCGAGACCGGCGAGCAACTCGAAGGCGCGAACGCATTCCTGCAGAAACGCAAGCCGGACTTTTCGCGTTGGCGGTAACTTTGGAGTCCCCTGACGTCCGACCAGCCGGAAGCAATTCCCGGCGCTGCGCGCTTTAACCCCAACCTCGTGATTTTGTACCCTGCAGGCTTGCAGCGTACAAAATCACGAGATCCAGAAAGCCCAGGAACAACTGACATTCTTCGCCGCATCCGTAAAGATTAAAGTCGCAATGGAACAAGCGCCGATTGCAAGATTCATTTTGCAACCGCACACGCACCAAAAACCTGGAGAACATCATGGGCATCGCATTGCCGCTCACATCGCCGGAACACGCAGCCCGCTATCGCAAGGAAGGGCTGTGGCACGACAAGACCTTCTACGAATACTTCGCCGAGGCCGCGACGGGCCACCCCGGAAAGACCGCCATTGTCGAAGGCGACCGCCGCATTACCTATGCCGAGCTGTCTGCGACCATCAACAACCTTGCCGGCAACCTCATGGACCTGGGGCTCGTGCCCGGCGACATTGTGTCGCTGCAGACGAAGAATTCGTCCTTGA
>CAXNGL010000238.1:0-5237 GCA_964201515.1 Burkholderiales bacterium | reverse complement strand
GCCATCGGATTGGAAAAACGACAGGTAGGCATCGACCGTTGCGCTCAGGTTGCGCTGGCGGTCCTGGTTGTAGTCGATGAAGCTGAAAATCTCGTCCCGCTTTCCCTCCCTGAACAGCGCTCCGGCGCGGTCGACCGCGTCGCGGGTTTGGCCTGAGCGATACCAACTGCCGGGCGAATGCCCCGGCGCGAGAACCAGCAGGGCGTCTGCGTCGCCATACACCGCCTGGTACGCCAGGGCGCCATTGGCGCCGAAACTCTCGCCCCCGACGATGACCTTTTTCGCGCCGGTCGCGCGCAGCTTTTCCACCTCGCGATGGACTTCCTCGAGCCCGATCCGGTAATTGACGTCATAGAGGCGCCTGCCGCTCCAGGGCATTTCGGGACTGAACACCCGATAGCCTTCGCGTTCGAAATAGCGCGCCAGCGGACCGGGCGTCCTGCCCCATTTACCGTGCATCAGAATCAGGGCAATTTCGCCCTTGGCGAGCGGCGCGGCCGTGACTGAGGGGAAGACAGTCACCAAAGCCAACCCGATGAGAATCGCGACAAGTAATGATCTGCGGCTCATGCCCACCGCACCTGTAAGACCGCGTCCGGATGTGGCGCTTGCCATACACCTGCGCCGAACGACCGCCATGGCGCGCACTACCCTTCCACTGTCCCCGCCAGCAATCCCGCATCCGCCGCCGCGCGGAAATGACGGTTGGCGTCGTTCACGCGCCCGATGCCATCGAAGAGTTCGGCCAGGGCGACGTGCGCAGATCGCGTGGGTTGTACGGCGATGCTCGCATCGAGGTAGCTTTGCGCCTTGCCCCACAGTCCGCGCTGGGCGCACAGGCGCCCCAGCGTGAGCAGCAGCGGCCAGTCGCGCGGGCGCTTCTTCAGCCAGGCCTCGCAATGCTCGATGCGCTTCAAGGCGTCGTCGTCGCGGCACTCGCCGTAGAGCAGCACCAGGTTCGGCGCCCAGGTATGGGCGAGCACGTCCTCGACAATGGCATGCGCGGCGCGGCAGTCGCCCTGCTGCATGAAGGCACGTGCCGCGGCAAGCGCCACCGCGGGTTGCCGCCGGTCTCGCGCGGGGATGTCGTTCCAGTGCTCATCGAGCGCCTTGCGCTCGTGCGTGCGCTTTTGCAGCAGCGCGATGCGCGCGCGCACGAGTATGGTCTCCAGCGCCTCGGTCGGCAGGCCCGAGCGCTTCTCCAGGAGGCGCGCGATGTGGATCACTTCTTCCCAGTTGCCCAACCCCTGCTCGGCGCGCAACAAGAGGAGCAGCGTGGCAATGTGCTTGGGGCCGGCTTCGTTGAGGTCGCGCAGCACCATGCGCGCAGCTTCGAAATCGCGCTCCTCCACCAGCAGCTCGCCGCGCGTGGTGAGCGCGGCGCGACGCCAGTCCTCGCCCGCGCCGACGACCGGCACGGCCTGGCGGTCGTCTGGCTTGTCGCCGGTCTTGCCCATGTTCTGTCCGGATTCGTCAGCCCGCCCCAGCCACAGGTCGCGACGCTGCGTGTCGCGCACGCGCTGCGCGGCACGGGCAGCCACCAGGCTCACCGCGGCGGAGGGCGCGCCGAGGTCCCAGGCCTTGGAGGCCAATTTTTCGGCACGCGAGAAACGCCCCTCGAACAGGGCCCGCAAGGCGCCGAGCAGCGCACCGTAGGCGTTGTGCTCGCGCTGGCGTTCGCGAAACGCGCGCACGCGCTCCGGCATGCCCATCACGCCCGCCACGCCGCGCACGATGCCGTAGACGAGCACGAAGGCGCCCACCAGCAGCACGGCCAACAGCGCCAGCGACACCTCCACGCGGTAGGGCGGCAGCACCAGCAGCGCGTAGCCGTCGTTGGCACGCAGCGTGAGCGATACGCCAACGGCCAGCGCAAAGGCGCCGAGGGCCCAGAAAAGGCCCTTCACGCGCGCACCTCGGGCGGCACCAGCGTGCTCGTCGAAGATGCGCCGGCGGCAGCGTTGGAAGCCGAACCGGGAACAGTGCTGGAAAATACGCTGGAAAATGCGCAGAAGAATGCGCCGGAAGAAACGCGTAACCGCTCGGAGAGGGTCGCCATGACTGGGCCGGTGTGCGTGTGCCGCTCAGCGGCCGCCGCGGTCGCGGACGATCTTGTAGTCGCGCACTGCATTCAGGCTCTCGGCGATGGTCGGGATTTCGATCTGCACCGAAGCCGCCGCCAGCTGCTTGAGGGAGGTCTGCACCGCCTGCGTCTGGCGCGAACGCGCGTCGAACCAGCGGTCAACCCAGCCTTGCGCCGACTTGAGGTCCTGGCGATACACCGATTCGTTGCGCGCCAGCAGCGCAAGACGCGCGTTCAACAGGCGCAGCTTCAGGTTCTCGCGCAGGAAGAACGCCTGCGTCGGCGACACCAGGCCCGGGTCGGGCCGGTCCATCACCTGGATGCGCACCAGCGACTTCATCTCGTCCCACACCTCGTGGCCGAAGCGCGCCCAGAAGCCCTCGCCTTCGGGGCGCTGCACGCCGCTGGGGGGCGCCAGGCGCTCGTCGATCACCAGCGGCACGCTGTCGATGAGCGCGCTCACCTGGTCGAGCTTCAGGGTGAGGCCAACCACGTCGATGTTGGGCGTGGCCTTCAAGCGCTCGATGTCGCGCCCAAGCACCTTGCGCAGCGGGATGAACTGCGGGCGGTCGCCGCGGGCGAGGCGCGCATCGGCCGTCTGCAGCGCCACCAGCGCCGCCTGCACATTGCCGGCCAGTTGCAACTGCTGCGCCGCGATGGTGAGGATCTGGTCGATCTCGGCCAGCGCCCACTCGTCGCGATTGCGCGACAGCTCCTGGTACAGCGCTTCCAGTGCCACCTGCTGGTTCTGCGATTCGGTGAGCTTGCCATCCAGTTGCGCGAGGCGCGCCTGCGCTTCGCGCACGGACTCCTGCGCCGAGCGGGCGGTGACGCGGGCGTCGCGGCTGTCGGTGTCGCTGTCATGCAGCTTGAGCGCGACTTCCTGGCGCAGCGCCGCCATGCTGCCGCGGTTGTCCCACCATTGCCACAAGACGATCAGCGCCAGCAGCACCACGGCGATGGGCAGCAGCTGCGCGAAGACACCGCGCGCCGCAGCGTGGCCTCCACCTGCCGCGCCTCCCCCGGCCGACTTTCCCCCGCCAGCGTGGGCCGCCGGCGCCTGTGCGCTCAGTAATGCCGAGGACTCCGGCGCGCGCTGTTGAGCGCCGCCATTCGCATTCTGGTCTTGTGGGTTCTCGGGCACGTTCATGGACCGGGCTGGTTTCGGGTGCTGGAATGATCGGGGCGCCCGACTTGATCGAACGGCACTGACATCAAGGCGCTACTTTAGCAAAAAAGGCCCTCAATCCCGCGATCATTTCAGTGTCACCGGGCCCGCAAACGTGAACATTACGCGCGCCAAGCGCACGCGCATGTTCCGCGATGCGCGGATGCGATGCGAACAGCGGCGTGGCGAGCGCGGCCGACCGCGCGGCCGCTGGCAGCATCACCAGCAGGTTGTCGAGTGCGCCGCGCGAGTGCACGGTGGCTGCGGCAATGGCGCCCGCCATCCAGCGCCCGGCCAGCGCACGCGCCGTCAGCCCGGCATCCGCCCGCGGCAGTGCGCGGCGATAGCACTCGGCCACACTCACCTGCGCGCCGCGCGAGCGCAAGGTATCCACCAGCCAGTCGCGCCCGCCCTCGCCGCGCACGATGAGGATGGACTTGCCGGCAACCGACTCGGGCCGGAACACCGGCAGCGCCGCCAGCGCTTCGCTGTCCGCGCCATCAGTGGGCGCGATCACCGTGGCGATGCCTTGCCGGGCCAGCGCAGCAGCGGTGCCGCGGCCCACCGCGGCCACGGCGGTGCCCGCCGGCCAGTTCGCGAGTGTCACGCCATACTCTGACAAGGCCCCCAGCCCTTCGTTCACGGCCGTCGGGCTGATAAAAACAATGATATCTGTTTTGATCAGATTCCCTGAATTCAGCAATAAACCACGTGGATCACTCTTCCAAGTTGATATGATTTCCAAAGTGGGGAATGGCACCGCCTCACCGCCTGCCGCGGCAATCAGCGCGCACAGCGTGCCGGCCTGCGCGGCCGGGCGCGTGACCAGGATGGCGCGCCCGCCCAGTCCGGCAACACCAGCGGGCCCGGCGGCGCCTGAACCGGATGCGCTCACACCAGGGCGTCGATGATGGCGCCCGCGCCGCGCTCGCGCAGCAGGCCGGCCAGCGCCTCGCCCAGCCGCTCCGGCCAGTGGTCGGCGGCAGACGCGTGCGCCCTCGCATCGGCACGCATCTCGGCCTCGATCACGCGGCTGCCATCAGGGCTGGCCACGAGACCGCGCAGCCACAGCTCGCCGGCATCGATCCGGGCGTAGGCGGCGAGCGGCAACTGGCAGCTGCCGGAGAGCGCGCGGCTCACGGCGCGCTCGGCACGCACGCACAGTGCCGTCTCGGCGTGATGCAACGGCGCCAGCAATCGAACGAGGTCGGCGCGGTTGGCGCGACATTCGATGGCGAGCGCGCCCTGTCCCGGCGCAGGCAGGCTCGTGCCCACGTCGATGCTGCAGCGAATGCGCCCGGCGAGCCCGAGGCGCCGCAGGCCAGCCGCGGCCAATACGATGGCGTCGTATTCGCCACGGTCGAGCTTGGCCAGGCGCGTGATGACATTGCCGCGCAGCGCAGTCACCTTGAGCCCGGGCAGGCGGCTGCGCACCTGCGCCTCGCGCCGCAGGCTCGAGGTGCCGAGCACGGCGCCGGCGGGCAGCTCCTCGAGGCTGGCGAAGCGGTTGGAGACGAAGCAATCGCGCGCGTCCTCGCGCTCGCCGATGGCAGCGAGCATGAAGCCGTCGGGAAGCTCCATGGGCACGTCCTTGGCCGAATGCACGGCGATGTCGGCGCGCCCGTCGGCCAGCGCCGCCTCCAGCTCTTTCACGAACAGGCCCTTGCCGCCCACCTTGGACAGCGTGCGATCGAGGATCTGGTCGCCGCGCGTGGTCATGCCGAGGATTTCCACTTGCAAGCCGGGGTGATGGCGCAGGAGCGCGTCGCGCACGTGTTCCGACTGCCACAACGCGAGGCGGCTTTCGCGCGAGGCAATGACGAGTTTTCCGTCCTTCAGCATGAACGACCATCCATCCAATTGTTGGTTCAGCTCTTGACCAAAGCCTTCACCTGCGCCCATTGCCTGCGGCTGACGGGCAACGGGTCCTTCCACCCCTCCAGCAGCACGCCCCAGCCTTCGGCGTTGCCTGCAGCGGCGCCCTCC
>CAXNGL010000237.1:0-5239 GCA_964201515.1 Burkholderiales bacterium | reverse complement strand
CTTGTTGTCGCAACTCGAAACTGAACTCGACATCCTGCAGGTCGAGAAGAGGATCCGTGGTCGCGTCAAGCGCCAGATGGAGAAGAGTCAGCGCGAGTACTACCTCAACGAGCAGGTCAAGGCGATCCAGAAGGAACTGGGCGAGGGCGAGGATGGCGCCGATCTGGAGGAAATGGACAAGAAGGTCGTCGCTGCACGCATGCCCAAGGAGGCAAAGAAGAAGGCCGACGCCGAACTGAAGAAACTGCGCCTGATGTCACCGATGTCGGCTGAGGCGACAGTGGTGCGCAATTACATCGACACCCTGGTCAACCTGCCGTGGCGCAAGAAAAGCAAGATTTCACGCGATATCGGGCAGGCGGAAAAGACGCTCGACGCGGATCACTACGGACTTGAGAAGGTCAAGGAGCGCATCCTGGAGTACCTCGCGGTGCAGAGCCGTGTCGACAAGATGAAAGCGCCGATCCTGTGCCTCGTAGGCCCTCCCGGCGTGGGCAAGACCTCGCTCGGTCAGTCGATCGCCAAGGCCACCAATCGCAAGTTCATCCGCATGTCGTTGGGCGGCGTTCGCGACGAGGCTGAGATTCGCGGCCATCGCCGTACCTACATTGGCTCGATGCCTGGCAAGATCCTCCAGAACATGACGAAGGTGGGAGTGCGCAACCCCTTGTTCCTGCTAGATGAAGTGGACAAGATGGGAATGGATTTCCGGGGTGACCCGTCGTCGGCGTTGCTCGAAGTGCTGGATCCAGAGCAGAACCACACCTTTGTCGATCATTACGTGGAAGTCGAGTACGACCTGTCGGAGGTCATGTTCGTCGCCACCTCCAACACGCTCAATATTCCACCGGCGTTGCTCGATCGCATGGAAGTCATCCGCTTGTCCGGCTATACCGAGAGCGAGAAGATCAATATTGCGCAGAAGTACCTGGTTCCCAAGCAAATGAAGGCCAATGGCCTGAAGGCGGAGGAGTTGCAGATCGGCGAGACGGCGATACGCGACATCGTCCGCTACTACACCCGGGAAGCCGGCGTTCGCGGCCTGGAGCGCGAAGTATCCAAGATCGCGCGCAAGGTCGTGAAGACGCTGGTCACCAAGACGCGTGAAAAGCGCATGCTGGTCACGCCGAAGAACCTCGACAAGTTTCTCGGCGTTCGCAAGTATTCGTTCGGCATGGCGGAGAAGAAAAACCAGGTGGGCCAGGTCACAGGTCTGGCGTGGACGGAAGTTGGTGGTGAGCTGCTCACGGTAGAAGCCGCACTCATGCCAGGGAAGGGCAAGGTTCAGAGCACCGGCACGCTGGGTGACGTGATGAAGGAATCGATCCAGGCCGCATTGACGGTTGTTCGCAGCCGCTCGGCAGCGCTCGGAATTCCCGCCGAGGAATTCGAGAAGAAGGACATTCACGTGCACTTGCCAGAGGGGGCTACGCCAAAGGATGGTCCGAGCGCAGGCGGCGCCATCACGACGGCCATGGTGTCGGTGCTGACCGGGATTCCCGTGCGCGCCGACGTGGCGATGACCGGCGAAATCACCTTGCGTGGCGAAATTCTGCCGATTGGCGGCCTCAAGGAAAAGCTGCTGGCTGCCCACCGCGGCGAGATCAAGACGGTGTTGATCCCGGACGAAAACGTGAAGGATCTTGCGGACATACCGGACAACGTCAAGAACAACCTTGAGATCATTCCGGTGAAGTGGATCGAGCAGGTGATCGAGCGCGCGCTGGAACGACAGCCTGAGCCATTGAAGGAAGGTACGGCGGTGGCGCCGATTGCCGCGGCTCCGGATGACAAGGCCGCAGGAACGGTTGTGACGCACTGAACAATCGTTGCATATTGCAAGGGGGCGGACCATGTCCGCCCCTTTTTGTTTTAGGATGCGGGCTCGTGGTAAAACCATGACACGCAGTAGAGCCACAAATGAAAGCTGTAATCGCAGTCGGCGTGTGTTGTTTGCTTGACATGCCCCTTTGCCGATTGCTATAAAACAATTAAGAATTCCAATGCGGTGCATGCGCTCCGGAAGGTTCCGATTCTCGCGCATGACGCCATTCAAAAGAGCGGCAATTGTACAAAGGGGCATCAGTGAATAAAGTTGACATCATCGATCACGTCGCGCGTTCTGCCGACCTTTCCAAGGCGGCTGCAGGGCGTGCGATCGAAGCCACGATTTCCGCAATCAAGACGACGTTGAAAAAAGGCGGCATGGTAACGCTGGTCGGCTTCGGTACGTTCTATGTCGGCAAGCGCGCCGCGCGCGCAGGCCGTAATCCCCAGACAGGCGCTGCAATCAAGATCAAGGCGGCCAAAGTGCCAAAGTTCCGCGCTGGCAAAGCCCTCAAAGATGCGGTAAACTAGGTTCCCTCAGTGGGACTGCCCGGCTATTGCACTTGGATGGCCGGGCTGGTTTTTTAAGGGGGTGCTTAGCTCAGTTGGTAGAGCGTCGCCCTTACAAGGCGAATGTCGGCGGTTCGACCCCGTCAGCACCCACCAGTATTGGCACACTACGTTTCGGGATCGAGTTTTACGCCGGCTGCCGCAAGGCTAGCGGGCGCGGGGAGTGGTAGTTCAGTTGGTTAGAATACCGGCCTGTCACGCCGGGGGTCGCGGGTTCGAGTCCCGTCCACTCCGCCAAGCATCCCAGGCGAACCATGGTTCGCCTTTTTTATTGCGAATTTGTACTGTGCCTGGGAACAGGGGCGGCAGCGTGTCGCGTTGTTTCCCGACTAGATTGGCTCTCAGGGGTATCCGGTCATGTTCGATTTCGTCTTAAAACACAAACGCCTATTGCAGGTTCTGCTGATCCTCCTCATCGTGCCGCCTTTTGCACTTTGGGGAATAGACTCCTATACGCTCGGGAGCGTCGCCGGTGGTGACGTAGCCAATGTCGCCGGGCAGAAGATTTCAGAACAGGATTTTGGCAATGCGCTGCGCCAGCAACAGCAGCGCCTGCGCTCGGCACTGGGTGGCAACATCGACCCAGCCATGTTCGATACACCCGGCATGCGCAAGGAAGTCCTCGACGGGATGGTCTCCCAGCGCTTGCTTACAGAGCAGTCGATCCGCGCGCGACTCAATGTCAGCGATGAGCAATTGCGTGAGGTCATCGCCGCAATCCCGGCATTCCAACAGGACGGAAAATTTTCCCGCTCGCAATACGAGTCTGCATTGCGTGCCGAGAATTTTACCCCGACGGCATTCGAGGCTTCGCTGCGTCGCGATTTGATGACACAGCAGCTGGTTTCGGCCATTGGAGACGCGGGGATCGCATCAAAGGCCGTTGCCGCACGCCTTGCAGTATTCAGGGTGCAGCAACGCGAGGTTTCCGAGTTGGCGTTGCAGTCGACGCAATTTGCGTCCCGGATCAAGCCAGATGACGATGCCATCACGGCTTTTTACGCGGCGAACCAAAAGGCGTTCCAGGTGCCGGAGAAAGTGCGCGTCGAGTACGTGATACTGACAGCTGACGCACTGCCGGCGGACCCCGTATCACCCGATGAGCTGAAGGCCTATTACGAACAGAACGCCGCGCGTTGGGGTGAGCCCGAACAGCGCCAGGCAAGCCACATCCTGCTGGGGTTCAAGCAAGGTGCTGGCGACGCGGACAAGACGAAGATTCGGGAGAGGGCGGCTGCATTGCTCGATCAGATCAAGAAAGCACCGGGCAGCTTTGCCGAAATTGCCAAGAAGAATTCCGACGACCCTGGTTCGGCTGTGAAGGGTGGCGACCTGGGCTATTTTTCCCGTGGCATGATGGTCAAGCCTTTCGAGGATTCGGCATTTTCATTGAAGCTGAATGAAACCAGCGTCCTGGTGGAGTCGGAGTTTGGCGTTCATATCATTCGCGTGACGGGCATCAAGGCTGGGAAATCCAAGAGCCTGGAGCAGGCGCGCCCCGAGATAGAGCGCGACATCCAGAAACAAAAGGCAGGACGTAAATACGCGGAGTCGGCAGAGAGCTTCAGCAACCTTGTCTATGAGCAGGCCGATTCGCTCAAGCCCGTTGCGGATCGGTTCAAGCTGAAAATACAGGAGGCAGGATGGACTACCCGGGATGCGTCGCCGGTCGCCCAGATCAACAACCAGAAACTTCGCGCGGCGCTGTTCAGTGATGACGCGATTAAGAACAAGCGCAATACGGAGGCAATCGAACTGTCGCGCGGCACCCTCGTTTCGGCGCGCGTGGTTGAGCACGAGGCCACCAAGCAGACGCCGCTTGAGGACGTGCGCGGCGAGGTGATCAAGCAGCTCGTCGCCAAGGAGTCACTTGCGCTCGCGAAAAAGCAAGGTGTCGAGAAGCTGGGTGAGTTGCAGAAGGGGGCAACCGCCGACGGCTACCGATTCGGGGCGGCGAAGCTTGCCAGCCGAGATGCCCCGGCGGGACTGCCATCCGAGGCGCTCACCGAGATCTTTCGTGCGGATACCGCCAAGCTGCCTGCGTATGTCGGGGTTGACTTACCGGGCGGTTACGGAATCTACAGGATCACCAAGGTGGTTTCCAAGGAAATCGATGATTCTGCCAAGCGCAGTGTCCAGACCGAACTCGGGCGTGCCTACGGAGCGCTGGATTTTCGCGCCTATGTCGCGGCCCTGAGGGCGGGGGCAAAAATCGAAATAAACCAGGCAGCCCTGGAGAAGAAAGCCAATTAAAACAGGGCCGCATTCGCGGCCTGTTTAATTCCGCCACATGGACCAGACTAGCGCTGTTCATGCGGCGGAAGACCCTTCAGGGAGTGACTGGCGTTTCCGGCATTCCGCCGACCACGGTACTGAACCCTGAATCCACGTGGGTTATTTCGCCGGTGATTCCCGCGGCCATGTCCGACAGCAGGAACGCGGCGGCGTTTCCAACATCCTCGGTCGTGATATTGCGCCGCATCGGGGCATTCTCTTCGACATGCTTGAGTATCTTGCTGAATCCGGCGATGCCGCTTGCAGCCAGGGTCTTGATCGGGCCGGCAGAGATGCCATTGACCCGTATGCCCTTCGGGCCGAGGCTGCTGGCCAGGTAGCGGACCGAGGCCTCGAGGCTGGCCTTGGCCAATCCCATGATGTTGTAGTTGGGCACTACGCGTTCCGCGCCCAGGTAGGTCAGGGTCAACAGGGCGCCACTTCGTCCCTGCATCAACGGGAGGGCGGCTTTTGCCAGCGCCGGAAAGCTGTAACTCGACACGTCGTGGGCAATGCGAAATGCTTCGCGGCTCATGCCATCCATGAAGTTTCCCGCTATGGCTTCACG
>CAXNGL010000236.1:0-5252 GCA_964201515.1 Burkholderiales bacterium | reverse complement strand
TGCTTCTCTCCATCATGCGCCCGGATGCCACCATCAGTGCGGTTGAACTCAAGGAATGGGGCAATGCCAAGCTCGGCAAATTCCAGCGCGTCGACCGCGTGGAGTTTCGCGACGAATTCCCGAGGGCAGGTCACGACAAGGTGTTGAAGCGCGCTCTGCGCGATCCGTATTGGGCCGGTCACGCCGTCAAGCCGTGAACGCGTAAGCGCGCGCCCAGGGGGTTGTTGCTCGTACGGTCCTCAGACGCGGCGCTGGAACCAGAGCATGGACAGCAGCGCGGCCAGGATCATCAGCGCCGCCGCCCCGGCGCTGAACAGCGCGCTGACTTCGGTCTCCTGGCGCTCCAGCGCGAACTTGGTGCCCAGGTGTTCATACACTTGCTTCAGGTCATTGGCATTGCTGGCGTGGAAATATTCGCCGCCGGTGCGCTTCGCGACACCCTTCAGCGCATCTTCGTCCAACCGCATCCAGTAGGAGTATCCGCCGCCCCAACCGGGCATGGCGGCACCTTCCTTGGTGCCGAAGCCCACGGTAAAGACGCGCACCCCGCGATCGGCAGCCATCTTGGCGGCTTCCACCGGATCGGGTCCGGTGGTGCGGCGCCCGTCACTGAGCAAGACGATGACGCCCCCGGTGTATGACCCGACCGGGACTGGACGGATCTCTTTGGCCGGGGCTTTCTTCTTGGCGCGATCAATGGACTTGGCGCCACCGCTGGAACCTCCCCCCCATCCGCTATATCCCCCGTAGCCGCCGTCAAACAGGATGGCCTCGAGGTCAATGCCGTCGTTGGGGAACAGCACCGACAGGGCCATGATCAGGCCGCTGCCGGTGGCGGTGCCGCGCTGCAGGTCGAACCTGTCGATGGCGGCCAGCATGTCCTCGCGCTTTTCGGTCACCGCCTGGACCAGTGCGGCAGTGCCGGCGAAGGAGACGATTCCCAGGCGAATGTTCTTCGGCAGTTCCTCGATGAACGCACGCGCTGCCTGCTTGGCACCGGTGATGCGATTGGGCGCCACGTCGGTGGCCAGCATGCTGCGCGACACATCCATGGCCAGCACCACGGTCATGAACTCGGCGGGCAGGATGACGGTGGCACTGGGCCTGGAAACGGCAAAGATGGCGGCGGTCAGGGAGACCAGGAACAATGCGGGGGGGACATGCCGGCGCCACCCCAGGCGCGGTCCCATCGCGTCGCGCACCAACATGAGGCTGGCGTAGCGAATGGCCGACTTCTTGCGCCGGCGCAAGGCATAGACATACCCGGCGATCAGCACCGGTACGATGAGCAACAGCCAGAGCAACTCCGGCCACAGGAACCGCATCGGTCTCTCCCTGTACCCCCAGATGCGCCAGGCCGCACATCCGCACATCCGCACATCGCGCCGCCCTAGCATCTCAGGATGGGTACTTTATCATTGTCCTGCGGACAGGTCAGAGGGACTGGAAATTTTCGGTGCGGGTGCGGGCCGAAACAGTGCCTGCGATTTACCGACACGCATGACCGTGTTACCGTCCGGTTTGACGGCGCAGGGGCAACCTGGACGGCCGGATTCAGATGCCTGGATTCAATTGGCGCTGCAAGGGGACTGGGACATATGAAACGCGCGGCGCTGTACAGCGGCTCGGTTCGCAGGGACCGGGATGACGAGATCGAGGCCGAAGCAGCGGCGAATGCGGCGGCGACTGCCGTCGTGGCACAACCCGGCCGCGTGCGACGTTTCCTGCAGCGCCATGATCGCGCGCTGATGTTTTTCAGCGGCCTGCTGATCGCGCTTGCGGTGACCTTCGGTCGCGACGCCCGCCGCCCCGAGCCGGTCGAGATCACGCAAGAGGATATCGACGCCGCGGTGCTGCAGACCATGGAAACCAAGCCGCTGCCCTCGCGCGCCGCCAAAGCCGCCGAGTCGGTGCGGCAATCCGTGGTGCGCGTGCGCGGCTTCGGCGAGGATCCCAGGAAACCCAAGGAGGGTGAAAAGGAAATTGGCGTGGGCAGCGGGTTCGTCATTTCCGAGAAGGGGCTGATCCTCACCAACCTGCACGTGGTGGCCGGCATGAAACGCATTGCCGTCGTGTATTACGACGGCATGGAAACCGGTGCCGACATCGTCCAGGTGTTTCCCGACAACGACATGGCCCTGATCAAGGTCGGCAAGATGCCGGACGACCTGCCGCCAGCCACGCTGGGCGGCAGTGGCCGGCTGCGCCCGGGCGACGAGGTGGTCGCGGTGGGCTTTCCCTTCGGCATCGGCCCCTCGGTCTCGGCCGGCGTGGTGTCGGGACTCAATCGCGAGTTCCGTTCGCCGGAAGGCAAGCGCATCATCACCGGCATGATCCAGTTCGATGCAGCGGCCAATCCTGGCAATTCCGGCGGGCCGCTGGTCAATATGGAAGGCGAAGTGGTCGGCATCGTCACCGCCATCCTCAATCCCAGCCAGGCGCGCACCTTCATCGGCATCGGCTTCGCGGCGACGATGGAAGCCGCCGGCGGCGCTGTCGGCATCCCTCCACTCTGATAGGAGTCGCATCCCATGGAAAGCACCCAGTCCACGCAAGGTGTCCACAGTCCATTCGCCCGCCCGCCCGGCGCCAATGGCGCCTCCGCGTCGCAGGACATGACGCGCTCGGGGGCTGAGGTTGCGGCCCTGATGGAGCGCGTGCTGTATGAAGTCAAGCGCGTGGTGGTCGGACAGGATCACTTCCTCGAGCGCGTGCTGGTCGCCATCCTCGCCCAGGGTCACCTGCTGGTGGAAGGGGTGCCCGGCCTCGCCAAGACGTTGACCGTCAACACGCTGGCGCGCACCGTGCGCGGTTCCTTCAAGCGCATCCAGTTCACCCCCGACCTGCTGCCGGCCGATCTGATCGGCACGCGCATGTACAGTCAGAAAACCGGGGAATTCAGCACCGTGCTCGGGCCGGTGTTCACCAACCTGCTGCTGGCCGACGAAATCAACCGCGCACCGGCCAAGGTGCAAAGTGCGCTGCTGGAAGTCATGCAGGAGCGCCAGGTCACCATTGCCGGCGAAACCCGCAAGGTGCCCGAACCTTTCCTGGTCATGGCCACGCAGAACCCCATCGAGACCGAAGGCACCTATCCCCTGCCCGAAGCGCAGGTGGACCGCTTCATGATGAAAGTGCTGGTCGGCTATCCCACCGAAGAAGAAGAGTTCGTCATCGTGCAGCGGGTGACCGGTCCCTCCTCCGCGGTGGCCGCGGTGGCCACCACCGAACAGCTCATCGCGCTGCAGGCCGAGTGCCGCCGCACCTACGTGGACCCCGGGCTGGTGCAGTACGCGGTGCGCCTGGTGGCGGCAACGCGCGACCCGGCACGCTTCGGCATGCAGGACATCGCCCGCTTCATCACCTTCGGTGCCAGCCCGCGCGCCACCATCAACCTGATCGAAGGCGGCCGCGCCCTGGCCTTCCTGCGCGGTCGTGGCTATGTGCTGCCGCAGGACGTCACCGACCTGGTGCCCGATGTGCTGCGCCACCGCCTCGTGCTCTCCTATGAGGCGCTGTCGCATGCGCAGACCGCCGACCAGATCATCATGCGCGTGATGCAGGCGATCCCGGCGCCGGACGCGCCGCTGGCGACCCATGTCCAAGTCCCCGCCAACGCCTAGCGGCGGCGGCGCCGCTGCGGGCCCCCACAACGGCATTCGCGGTACGCGCAAAGCCGCATGGAGCGGCGGGTTGCGTAGCGGGTTCCTCGACAGTGCGCGGCGGCTTGCCCCCCTGCCGGGGCGCATCGGGCGACCGGTCATGGGCGCCCTGCGCACGCCGGTGCAGGATATCGGTCCGAATGTGCTGCGCGCGGTGCGCGGCTGGGCCGCCGAGGCGCAGCGCCGCGCCGAAGCGCGCGAGCTGGCCAACAATCCGCCGCTGCCCCCGCGCGCCGACCCCGAAACGGTGTTGCGCAAGCTCGAGTGGACGGTCATCCGCCGCCTGGATGGCCTGCTGCAAGGCGATTACCGCACGCTGTTTCGCGGCTTCGGCCTGGACCTCGCCGACCTGCGCGAATATCAACCCAACGACGATGTGAGGCACATCGACTGGAATGTCACTGCGCGCACGCAGGTGCCGCATGTGCGAGAGTTCCAGGAAGACCGCGAAGTCGCCGCGTGGTTCGTGCTCGATCTCTCGGGCTCTATCGATTTCGGTTCCTACTCGGTGCGCAAGCGCGCCTTGTCGAGCGAATTCGTCACGGTGCTGTCGCGCCTGCTCATCCGCTATGGCAATCGTGTCGGCGCCATCCTGCACGGCGACGGCGGCCACGAGATGATCCCGGCGCGCGCCGGGCGCCGGCATGTGCTCCACCTGATAGACCGCATGTTCGACTTCGGCATCCGCGGCACGCCGGCAACAACGCCTGCGACCGCGAAACCCGCGCGCGGCGCCAAGGCCGCGCCGGCGGGCAAGGAAACCGACCTGGCCGCGATCCTGCAGCGCGCCCAGCCGCTGATCCGGCGCCGCTCGGTGGTGTTTCTCGTCTCGGACTTCATCAGCAGCACGGACTGGACGCGCGCGCTGGCGCTGCTGGCGCGGCGCCACGAAGTGGTGGCGGTGCGCCTCTACGATCCGCTGGAAGTCGCCCTGCCCGACCTGGGCCTGGTGGTCATGCAGGATGCGGAAACCGGTGAACAGATGTTCGTCGACACCAACGATGCCGGCTTTCGCAAGCGCTTTGCCGCCGCCGCCGAGAAACGCGAGCAGGTGCTGCGCAATGCCTTCGCCGAAGCCGGCGTGGACTGCCTGGAACTGGCCACCAACGAGCGGCTCGACGAGGCGCTGCTGCGATTCATGCGCCTTCGCAAGCAGCGCAGCCGCATGTCCGCCGGGTCCAGCAGTGCCGCCGTTGGGCGCTAGCCAATTTTTGATCAAGCGGACACGCTCTGCCTTGATCCCCTCTATTGGGGCACGCAAGTGATTGACTCATGATCGATATCACCACCATCAATTTCATCTGGCCGAGGATGTTGTGGCTGATGCTGTCCCTGCCGCTATTGGCGCTGGTCTACGCGCTGATGATGTGGCGGCGCGGCCGCGGCGGACACCGCTACATCAACCTGGAAATCGTCGGTGAACTGGCCGGCGCGGGCGGCGGCGCGCTGGCCGGACAGTGGGCCGCGGGCGGTGTTCAACAGTCGGCGCGGCCGTCGCGCCTGGTGCGCTGGCGGCGCCACATTCCGCCGATCCTCACCCTGCTCGCGCTGGCGGCGCTGATATTTGCCATATCCCGGCCGCAAGCCGTC
>CAXNGL010000235.1:0-5358 GCA_964201515.1 Burkholderiales bacterium | reverse complement strand
ATTACCCGCACACCGACACCACCTGGCCCGAGTCGAAGAAAGTCATCGACGACTCTTTCGCCGGAATTCCGGGCGCCGACAAGCGCATGATGGTGTGCGACAACGCAGCGAAGCTGTACGGGTTTGTGTAAGCGGCCGGTTCTGTAATCGCCGACATGACGGCCGGTGCGGCGCAAGCCGCACCGGCCGTTGTCATTGCAGCCCGGCGCAGCGCTCAGTCCGCGCGCTTTGTCACCGATGCCAGCGCCGCTGCATTGCGGCCTGCATTCCGGCCCATGGTCAGCGCCGAGGCGAGGCCGCCCATGTAGGCGAGGTGGCTGATGTTGCCGGCATCGTTGCCGGCGGCATACAGGCCGCGGATCGGCGCCTGCCGGTAATACTGCCCGATGGCGAGTGGTTTGCCGTCAACCGCTTGTCCCTGGTCGACATAGGCGCGTTCCGTCGGCACCGGCGCGAAGTGCGACGTGGTGCCGGCGCGCCACAACACACGGGCGCGCTCGTCCACGGCGAGCCCGCCCATGGTGAAGGTGATGGCGGCCTTGACGTGGATGGCGCGAAACGGCGGCTTCTTCAGCGGCTTGCGGTTGCCAATGCGCGAGGGCTTGAGTTCATCGGCGCGCCCGGACTCCAGCGCCGCGTTGAATTCCCTGAGCGTGGCGAGGGCGCGCGCCTCGGGCACGCCGTGCGGCGCCATGGCGCGGCACAAGGCCTCGAGCGTCTCGCCTTCGAGCACGACGGCGCCGATCTTCTTCGAGCGCTCGAGGATCACGCGGATCAGCGCGCCGCGGCCCTGCATCGACATCTGCTCCATGTGCTCGTCGTCCATGACATAGAAGCCCAGTCCGCCCGGTTGTTGCGCAAGGCGCTGGTTGAGCACTTCTTCGCCCGTGCTTTCGGTTTCGTCGGCGAAGCGCTCGCCCTGCATGTTGAGCGCCACGCACAGCCGCCCGTGGTGTTGCGCCGCTTCGCGGAACTGCCGGTTGTCCACCCGCGCCGGTGGTGCCGCCAGCGCATGGCCGTAGAACGTGTCGAGGCCGGGCGAAGCCGCTGCGCCCGCTTCGGTGGCGGCCATGAATCCGTCGCCCGTGCTCCAGTAGCTGGCGCGCAGCAACAGGTTGTCCGGGTCGCGCAACACGTAGCGGGCCAGCAGCTCCGGGTTGCCCTGGAAGCCGCCGGTGGCGATGACCACCGCACCGGCCGCGATCTCGCGAACGCGCCCGTCGTGCAAGGCGCGAATACCAGTGGCCGCGCCCTCGCGCATGATCAGCGATTGCAAGCCAGTTTCCAGGTGCAGTTGCCCGCCCAGCGCCTTGAACCGTTCGCCGAGCAGGCCGATGGCACCCGCAGGGTCCATCACGTGGCCATGGCCGATGTTGAGCATCTGCCCGATGTCGTCGAATTTCACGCCGAGGGCCTGCAGCCAGGCCCGGCCTGCGGGAAGGGCATCGTGCACCAGCCATTGCAGCGCCGGGTCACCGTTCGGAATGTGCTCGCGGATCTTGTCGTACTCAATGAAGCTCCACAGCGTGCCGCCGGAGAGCAGCGTGGTGCCGCCGAGATAGGGGGCCTTTTCAATGAGCGTGACCGAAGCGCCAGCTTCGAGCGCAGTCACCGCGGCACTGAGCCCGGCGAATCCGCCGCCGCAGACGACCACCGGTTGGGCTGCTGTCGACATGTTCTTCCTCCCTGCAGATGTTGCATCGATTCTACGACTCGATCCATCATCAGGTGCCGCTATCGATGCGAACGGATTTCATGGCGCTGGCCGCGGAATTTTGTTCTAATGGGTGTCGGCGTATTTGAGCGCCCGATCAATCGTCTGGAGCGGGGATCTACTGGATGCAGCCTCTGCTGGAAGTTGACAACCTGCACCGCGCATTCGGCGGGTTGAAAGTGCATACCGGTCTCAACTTCGCCGTTACGGAAGGGGCCATCTTCGCCGTCATCGGCCCCAATGGTGCCGGCAAGACGACGCTGTTCCAGATGATCTCCGGGCTGCTGCCGCCCGATGCCGGGGACATCCGCTTCGATGGCGTGAGCCTGGTCGGCAGGAAGCCGCACCATATCGCGCAGGCCGGTATCGGCCGCACCTTCCAGACGCCGCAACTGTTTGCGGACGTCTCCTGTCTCGAGAACGTAATGGTCGGCCTGCACGCGCGCATGCACGCCGGATTCTTTGCCAACGGGTTCACGCTGCCCTGGTCGCGCAAAGAGGAGGCGTGGGCGCAGGCCGAAGCGATGAACTATCTCGCGTTCACCGGGCTGGGCGGCGATGCCGGGTTGGCAGCCGGGTCGCTGCCCTTCGGCAAGCAGCGTTTGCTGGAGTTTGCGCGGGCGCTGGCCGGGAAACCCAAGCTGATCATGCTCGATGAGCCTGCCGCGGGGCTGAACGATGCGGAAGTCGATGAACTCAAGCGCCTGATCTTCCAGGTGCGCAAGGGCGGTTGCACCGTGCTGCTGATCGAGCATCACATGGACCTGGTGATGGATGTGAGCGACCATGTGGTGGTGATCTACGACGGCCAGTGCATTGCCAGCGGCACGCCGCAATCCGTGCAATCCGACCCCGCGGTCATCGAAGCCTACCTGGGCACGCGCAAGGAAGCCGCATGACCTTGTCCGTGGGGGACGCCCCTCGCACCGGCGTGCCCCTATTGCAAGTCGAGGGCGTGGTGGCGGGCTATGGCGCGATCCGCGCGTTGCACGGAGTGAGCCTGTCGGTGGCGTCCGGAGAGTTGGTCGCCGTGATCGGCGCCAACGGAGCCGGCAAGACCACGCTGCTGCGCGCCGTGACCGGGCTGAATCGCGTGGAAGCGGGCACTGTCACGTTTGACGGCAGGCAGGTTGCCAACCTGCAGCCCGATCGCATCGTCGGCCTGGGCATGGCACATATTCCGCAAGGCAAGCAGCTTTTTGCCGCGCTGAGCGTGGAGCAGAACCTGAGGCTCGGCGCCTACCTGCGCATTCGCGGAGGTGCGCGTGCCGCAGAGCTGGCGCGCGACATCGAGGAGCTGGTCGCGCTGTTCCCGGTGCTCGGTGCACGCTTGCAACAGCTCGCCGGAACGCTGAGCGGCGGCGAGCAGGGCATGCTGGCCATCGCGCGGGCGCTGATGTCGAAGCCGAAGATGCTGCTGCTGGACGAGCCCTCGCTCGGTCTTGCGCCAAAGATGGTGGAGCGCATCTTCGATGCGCTGATGCGCCTGCGCTCGGAGCGCGGCGTCGGTATCCTGCTGGTGGAGCAGAATGCCGCGGGCGCCCTGGCCATCGCTTCGCGGGCCTACGTGATGCGACTAGGCAATGTCTTGCTCGAAGGCGACGCGCAGCAATTGCGCAGCGATCCGGAGGTTCTGCGGTTGTATCTTGGCGGGCATGCCCGCAAGGCGGCAGAGCAGGGTTCAACGACTGTTGTTTAACTTGAAGGAGGACGATATGCGACTCGATATTTCCGCAGGTCTGCAATCAGGGTTGGTTCGGGGGGCATTGCTGGCCGGTGCCATGGCATTGAGCATTTCTGCGCATGCGCAGGCACCTTACAAGATCGGTGCCGTGCTGTGCAGCAGCGGCCCGTTTGCCAGCGTCGGGCTCGAGGAATGGAACGGGGCACAGCTCGCCGAGCAGGACATCAACGCGGCGGGCGGCGTTGACGGGCGCAAGATCCAGGTGATCCACGAGGATGACCAGGGCCGCGCTGACCTGAGCGTCATCCGTGCCAACAAGCTGATCGACCAGGACAAGGTGTCGGCGATGATTGCGTGCTTCGGCGCCGGGGCAACCGCGTACGCAGGATCCTTGCAGAAGAACAAGGTGCCGCTGTTCGCGATGATCGGCTCCGCATCCATCACCGGCCTCAACAACCCCTACATTTTCCGCGCGCTGATGGGAGACCCGACGGTCGTCGTGAGCCTGGCCGAGTTGCTGAAGAAGCAGGGCAAGAAGCGGGTATCCATCGTCTACCAGGGCGATACCTATGGCACGGGGGCGATGCAGGTCTTGAAGGACAGCGCCAAGAAGAACGGTTTCGAATTGGTGGCGGCTGAATCCTTTCCGGTGCAGGCAAACCTCGACCTGACGCCGCAGCTGACGCGCATGCGCTCGACCAACCCGGATGCGGTGGTGGTCTGGGCCGGCGTGCCCCAGACCATCGTGGCGCTGAAGAACATGCAGCAGCTCGGATTGAAGACACAGATTTATGGCGGTGTTCCGATGAGCACCGGCCAGGTGCCGGCGGCGGCGGGCGATGCAGTGGAGGGCGCGATTACGCCTGACGCCATCGACCGCACGCAGCCCAATCCGGCGCACCTCGCCTATAACGTGAAGTACCGCAAGGCCTTTGGCAAGGACCCGGCGAACACCTACGGGATGGCCGCTTACGATGCCGTCAAGCTCGTTGCCGAAGCGCTCAAGGGAAGCAATGGGGATGGCGCCAAGGTGATGGCCAATGGCGAGAAAATCCGCAACTACCAGGGCCTGATGGGGAACTACTCCTATTCGAGGAAAGAGCGCGAAGGCCTGGGATCGAGCTCCGTGGTGTGGCATCAGTACAAGGGTGGCAAGCTCGAGTTGCTGAAGTAAGCGGTCGGTCGCAGCGGGACCATGATGGGGTTTTCCGAGCTTCTGCAGTTCGCGCTTTCCGGCCTGACGGTCGGCAGCATCTACGCGCTCGTCGCGCTCGGCTTTGCCGTGATGCTGAACGCCACGGCCCTGCTCAATTTTGCGCAGGGCCAGTTCGTCATGCTGGGCGGGGTCATGGCGGCAATCCTGGCGACGCAGTACGGATTGCTGGTGACGGCGGCGATCATTCTGACCGTCGCCATCGTGGCCGGGATCAGCGGCATCTGTGAACGGGTTTTCGTGGTCGGCGCGCGGCGTGCCGACCGCATTACCAAGGAACTGGTGACACTGGGCGTGGGCATCATCATCGAGTCCATCGTGCTGCTGGTTTGGGGCGCGGATGCCTTCAGCCTGCCGTATTTTTCGGGCACTGCATCGATCGCCATCGGGCCTGCCATGCTGCCTACGCAGGCGTTGTGGATCATGGGCGTGTCGGCGATAGCAATGATCGCCCTGATTTCCTTTTACCGGTTCACGATCCACGGGCAGGCCATGCTTGCCTGCGCCATGAACCGCGAGGCGGCCGAGCTGATGGGCATACGTCCTGCGTCGGTGGCGACGCTGTCGTTCATCTTCGGCGGCGGGCTGGGCGCACTGGGCGGCGCGCTCATTGCACCCCTGGTTCCCATGAGCTTCAGCGTCGGGCTGACCATGAGCATCAAGGGATTTGCCGCGCTGGTGGTCGGCGGCATGGGCAGCATTCCGGGCGCCATCGTCGGGGGCCTCGTCATCGGCATGGTGGAGTCG
>CAXNGL010000234.1:0-5397 GCA_964201515.1 Burkholderiales bacterium | reverse complement strand
ATCGGCACGCCGGTTTGAGCGCGTGCGCAGCCCGGGGCGCATTCATACGCCGTTACCGGTGGCACGCCGTTACACAAGCCACACCTTTGTGCTGCAAACGCGCCACCACGCAAAGACAAATGGCAGCGAATTGTTTTCTAGTATCTCTGCATCGCCGTTGCGAATTAAAACCTAAGGAAACGCTGATCAAGTCTGGCATTTCGGAAACCTGCGCTGCGTTTCCCTCTGAAGTGGGGGGTATACAAGGGGGGCATGACCCCTTGTTCAGTTATTCCCTAATCCGAGCCACAGCCACAGCCACATCGATCGTTAAAGGAGTCTGCAATTGAACAAGCAACAGTTGCAACTGATCCAGCGCACCATGGACACGCAACGTGAACTCACACGCTCGGGCCTTGATCGGCGCAATCTGTTGAAGATCGGTGTGCTGAGCGCCGGCACCGGCATGCTGCTGCCCATCTCGGGCCTGAGCATGCGCGCCGCGTTTGCCGCCTCCGACTGCCCGATCCCCGGCGTCGACATGATCAGCCCCAGGACCACGCCGTTCAAGGACGCCTTCCAGCGCCTCGAAGAATTGAACCCCACTTACACTGTCAAGAGCAGCGTGTCCGAACTGACCGACGCGATGATGCTGCGCGGCGGCAAGCCAACCAGCGCGCCGAGCAATGCGCTTGACGCCAAGCTGCACCTGCTGCATGAGCACCCCGAAATGGCCAAAGCCACGCCCAACGCGAACCTCGCGCACCAGGCCTGGGATGGCAGCGACAAGAACACCGGGCTGCTCAACCCGCCCAAAGACATTTATGAAATGCGCGCCATCCAGCACAAGCACGTCTGGCACAGCGACATGCCCGCCGGCGCAGCCGGCCAGCCGGCCTGGGGCTATGCCGACCGTACGTTCGACGCCAGCAACACCGTCACCGGCAACGGCAGTTCGCCCTGCACCGGCGTGCCCGGTCCGGTGTTCCGCCTGAAGTACGGTCGTTCGCACCTGGTGCGTATTTACAACGAACTGCCGGACAGCGCCGTCGATGCCGTGTCCGCGCTCGGTTTTGGCACCTCGACCATCTGTACCCACCTGCACAACCATCACACGCCCTCCGAGAGCGATGGCGGCCCGCTCTATTACCACTACGCCGGCAAGTTCTGGGACCACCACTATCCCAACCTGTATGCCGGCATCAACCAGGGCTTTGTATCGCCCAAGGCCGGCGTGCGCGGCGACTACCGCGAGGCCCTCGGCTCGCTCTGGTTCCACGACCACAAGCATGACTTCACCTCGCAGAACGTCTACGCCGGCCTGTTCGGCGCAGCGCCGATCTATGACGAAGTCGATACCGGCGACGAAACCGTGGTCGGCACCACCGGTATCCGCTTCCCCTCGCATTCGCAGGACGCCGCCAGCTACCCCTACGAGTTCGACGTGCCGATGTTGGTCCACGACCGTCAGTTCGACCCCAGGGGTGTTGACTTCTTTCCGCTGGTCTGCCTGGACGGTGCCATCGGCGACAAGCTCACCGTCAACGGCACCATCCAGCCGTTCATGAAGGTGCAGCCGCGCCAGTACCGCATCCGCTTGTACAACGGCGGCCCGTCGCGCTTTTACTGGTGGTGGATGCGCCAGGGCGCAGCCGGTTCGACCTATCTGCCCATGACCGTGATCGCCAACGACGGCAACCTGTTGCCGCGCGCGGTTGACGTGACCAATTTCAAGCAGAGCGTGGGCGAGCGCTTCGACCTGATCATCGACTTCTCCAAGTTCAAACCGGGCACGGAAATATTCATCACCAACCGGGCCGAGCAGACCGGCGGCCGCGGCCCCTCGGGCAAGCTGCTCACCAGTGGCAAAGACGCGTTGAAGTTCATCGTCGAGGCGGCCCGCCCCGGCCTCACCGACGCCAGCACCAGGATCGTCAAGGGCATGGCGCTGCGCCCACTGCCCGCACTGCCGGCCCTCACCGCGATCAAGCGAAAAGAGTGGGTATGGGGCCGTGGCAACGGCGCCTGGAACGCCAACGGCGCGCTGTTCGACCGCTACGCCGCACCCTACGAAGTCAAGGAAGGCACGGCCGAGGTCTGGGTGCACAAGAACGGCGGCGGCTCCTGGTCGCATCCCATCCACCCGCACTACGAAGAGGGCCGCATCCTCAGCAACAACGGCGCGGCCCAACCTGATCCGACCAAGCCCCTGGAGGGCGGCCGCAAGGACGTCTATCGCCTCGACCCGAGCGCGACCATGACCACGGCGATGCGCTTTCGCGACTACAAGGGCATCTACCCCATGCACTGCCATAACGTGGTGCACGAGGACCACGGCATGATGGCCATGTGGAAGATCGTCTGAGAACGGCCGGCGAGGGAGCCTGTCGATGAACCGCAGATCTTTTCTCTCCGCCGCAGGCCTGCTGCCGCTGGCAGCAGCCCTGCCGGCGGCGGCCGACCCGCGGCACGGCGCCGCCGCCGGCGCCGCGCGGCCGATCTCCAGGGCCGCCGCACGCGGTTACCTGCCCAACATCCCGCTGGTGGCCCACACCGGCGAGACCTTCAACTTTTACGATGACCTGGTGCGTGACAGGATCATCTTGCTGAACTTTTTTGTCGTGCAGTGCACGGAAGGACGCTGCCCCGCCGCCAACCAGAACCTGCGCCAGGTGCAGGACCTGCTGGGCGAGCGCATGGGCAAGGACGTGTTTTTCTACTCCGTCACGCTGGAGCCGGAAAAAGACACCGTGCCCATCCTGAAGGAATACGCCGAGGATATTTTCGAGGTCAAACCGGGCTGGTTGTTCCTCACCGGCAAGCCCGATGACATCGAGTTGCTGCGCCGCCGCCAGGGTTTTGTCGATCCGGACCCGGAGCGCGACCGCGATGTCACCCTTCACAGCAGCTCCGGCCGCCTGATCGTGGACAGCAAAGAGCGCTGGTCGATGGTCGCGCTGGGCACCTCGCCGCGCAACATCTACAGCGTGATTCGTTCGCTATGAACGATCTCTCCCAAGAAACCGGAAACCGGAAACCGGAAACCGCATTCCGATGGCCATGACCCTTCGCATCATGCCCGAACGGCGTGCGACCTTGAACGCCTTGCTGGCGGCGACGCTGCTTTCCGTTGCGCTGTCCGTGGCGCTGGCCCTGGCCCTGGCCCTGGCCCTGGCGCAGGGCCAGGCGCGCGCCAGCATGCCGGCGCCCGGTCCGCCCGAGGCGGCGGCGGCGCACGATGAACCGCTGCCGCAACCCGCTGCGGCCGACATGCTCGCGCAGGGTCGCATGGCGGTGTTTGGGCGCGACTATGCCGATGCACTGCGCCTGTTTCGCCAGGCGGCGCAGGCGGGCAGTGCGCGCGCGCTGAGCGCCATTGGCGACCTGTACGAGCGCGGCTTTGGCGTGGCGCGCAGCGACCGTGAAGCCACCGTCTGGTATCGCCAGGCCATCGCCGCCGGCGATGCACAAGGGCAGGCGCGCATCGGCTTCATGCGGGTGCGTAGCGGGACCCCGGCAGATGTGCAATTGGGTGTGGCGATGATCCGCCAGGCGGTGGCCAAGGGTGATGCCTTCGGCCAGTTTGCGCTGGCCACCTTGTATATGCAGGGCCGCGTTGTGGCGCGCGATGACGCCATGGCCGCCACGCTGCTCGAGGCCGCCTCGGCCCAGGGCGAGCAGTCGGCGCAAAGCCTGCTTGGCCAGATGTACCTGGAGGGCCGCGGCGTGTCGATGCACGCCGGTATGGCGCTGATGCTGCTCACCGAGGCGGCACGCCAGGGCGATGCGGCGGCGCAGAACTACCTGGGCGCGCTGTTTCGCAAAGGCTGGGGCATAGAGCGCGACGAACAAGAGGCCGCCTACTGGCTCGAGAAGGCCGGCGAGCAGGGCGACCAGGAGGCGCGCGCCAATCTCGCGCTGTTGCTGATGACCGGCCGCGAGGTGCGTCACGACCTGGCCAAGGCGCTCGATCTGCTGCGCGAGGCCGCCCGGGGCGGCAACGCGCTGGCGCAATACCATCTGGGCCTGTGCCTGATCGAAGGGCGCGGCGTACCGCAAGATCAGGCCGCGGGCCTGCATCTGGTGCGCCAGTCGGCCAACCGCGGCCTTGCCGATGCGCAGACCTATATGCGGGAGTTGCCGCCATGAGTGCGCACCGCGGCGTTCTGCGCGAGCGCATGGCCAGCCTGTTGAAGGCCTTGGCGCTTGCCTGCGGCCTGATGTTCACCGCGGCGCTGTGCTTTGCCGCGCAGGTCAAGCCCTGGGGCGACACCGCCACGCCGGCGTTGAAATTCGACACGCTGCAGGGCGGGCGTTTTGACGCCTCCGGCCTCAATGGAAAAATTGCCGTGCTCAATTTCTGGGCGCTGTGGTGCGAACCCTGCCGCGAAGAGCTGCCGGCGCTGGCGCGTCTGGCCACATCATTGCAGGGGCAGCCGGTGGTGTTTTTGCTCGTCAACACCGGCGACTCGAACACCGCGATCACGAAATTTTTCAACCAGGCACCGACCAGCTTGCGCAGCCTGCGGCTGCCGGCCGAGGCGGCGGACTTTCGCTTTGCCACGCTGCCATCGACGGTGATTTTTGATGCGCAGGGACGGCCGCGCTGGGTGATCAACGGCATCGTCGACGCCCAGGGCGAGCCGGTGCGCAGCCTGGTGGAAAAACTGCAGGCCGAGGCGCGCCGGCCCGCCGCTGCGCCGGCGGCAAAGCCGGCACCGGCCGCGGCGGAAAAACCACGCACCCGCGCTGCGGCGACCGTCGTTTCCGTGGCCCCGGCCACGCCCACAGCACGCTAGGCCAAACCATGTTGTCCGGCCATTACACCGCGTTACACCTTCGCCACGAAAGCGCGACTGATTGGCATTTGGTCACGCCTTACCCTGTGCACTCTACCCAAACCTGAGGAAACACCCGATGCAGCACACCATGCAAAAAGCCCTGGGCGCAGTCGCCGCCGCCGCCGCACTGGCGCTGTTCTCGGGCGCGGCGTTAGCCCAGTCGGCCAGCGCCGACGGTGAAATCCGCAAGATCGACGCCAAGGCCGGCCGCGTCATCATCAAACACGGCGAATGGAAGGGCATGAACATGCCGGCCATGACCATGGCGTTTCGCGTGCGCGATGTGGCCGTTCTCAGTGGCCTGAAAGTCGCCGACACGGTGCGCTTTGGGATCGAAAAAGACGGCGCTGACTATGTGGTCACCGCGATCGAGCGCAAGGCGCAGGTCCGGGCCGCGGCCGACACCGGGGCCGCCGTTGCAGAGCACACCCACGGGCATGCCCCCGTGCATGCGCACACCACCGAATCACGGCGGTGACCCGCGACCGAACCGATCTCTCACGTGGGACACTGATCTGGCCCCCGAAAAACGGACACCACGAGGCTTATTATCTTGACCTTGTGGAGAACCTATGAA
>CAXNGL010000233.1:0-5405 GCA_964201515.1 Burkholderiales bacterium | reverse complement strand
TTGCCCTGCACGGCAGCCACCGACTTGCTTGGACAAACCTGCGGGCCCTGCGTAGAATCGATCGCGCTATGAGCGGGGGGCATCCACCGGATGTTTCACCCGGACCGCTGCACACGAACCACTGCCGATCAATGCTTCATTAGGAGACCCGCATGAACAAGTCATCAACGCAATTCTCGATGCTGACGACCGCGGCTGCACTGACCCTGGCCCTCGCTGGCGCAGCAGGCTCGGCGCAGGCCCAGACCACGCTCAAGAAAGTGCAGGACACCGGTGAAATCGTCATGGGCGTGCGCGAATCCTCCTCGCCCCTGTCGTTCACCCTCGGCAACAACCAGTTCACCGGTTATCACATCGACATGTGCCTCGCCATCATCGACAAGATCAAGGCCACGGTGGGCAAGCCGGTGACGGTGAAGTACACACCCGTGACCTCGCAGAACCGCATCCCGCTGACGCAGAATGGCACCGTGGACCTGGAGTGCGGCTCCACCACCAACAACGCCACGCGCCAGAAGGACGTGTCCTTCGGCATGACCACCTACGTGACCGAAGTGCGCATGGCGGTGAAGGCCAAGTCCGGCATCACCAACATCTCGCAACTCAACGGCAAGACCATCGCCACCACCACCGGCACCACCTCGGTGCAGACGCTGAGGAAGCACAAGGCGGCCGAGAAGGTGAACTTCAAGGAAGTATTCGGCAAGGACCACGCCGACTCCTTCCTGCTCATGGAATCCGGCCGCGCCGACGCCTTTGTGATGGACGACAACATCCTTGCCGGCCTGATCGCCAACGCCAAGGACCCCAAGGAGTTCAAGATCGTCGGCGAAGTGCTCTCGATCGAGCCGATCGCCGTCATGTTCCGGAAGGACGACCCGGGCATGAAGACGGTGGTGGACTTCACCATCCGCGAAATGATGCAAAACGGCGCCCTCGACAAGCTCTACAAGAAGTGGTTCCAGTCGCCGATTCCGCCCAAGAACACCAGCGTCAACCTGCCCATGGGCGCAACGCTGAAGGGCCTGTTCAAGACCCCCAACGACAACCCGATGGAAGCCTACGCCAAGTAAGCGGAATCGTCGGACAGGAAAGCAGGAAAGAACGCGCTCTGACGGGCGCGTTTTTTTTGGCACACGTTGAAAGAGCGGAATCGATGAAAGCAAGGTCGCGATGAACATGCACCTCGAGTGGGGGTTCTTCCTGCGCGACATCGGCGACGGCAAGACCAGCTATCTCGACTGGATGATCTCGGCCTGGGGCTGGACGCTGGCGGTGGCTGCCTGCGCCTGGGTGGTGGCGCTGGTCATGGGATCGATCATCGGCACCCTGCGCACCCTGCCGTCGGAGGGAATCGCCAGATGGCTGGTGAAACTCGGCAATGCCTGGGTGGAACTGTTTCGCAACATCCCGCTGCTGGTACAGATCTTTCTCTGGTACCACGTCATTCCCTCGCTGTACAAGCCGCTGCAGGAGGTGCCGAGTTTCGCGCTCGTCGTAGTCGGTCTTGGCCTGTTCACCTCGGCGCGCGTGGCCGAGCAGGTGCGCGCCGGCATCCAGTCGCTGCCGCGCGGCCAGCGCTACGCCGGCATGGCGCTCGGCCTCACCACCACGCAGACCTACCGCTTCGTGCTGCTGCCGATGGCGTTTCGCATCGTCATCCCGCCGCTCACCTCGGAGGCGATGAATATCATCAAGAATTCCTCGGTGGCGTTCGCGGTAAGCATCTCGGAACTCACCCTCTTCGCCATGCAGGCGCAGGAAGAGACCTCGCGCGGCATCGAGGTCTACCTCGCCGTCACCACGCTCTACATCGCCACCGCGCTGGTGGTCAACCGCGTCATGGCGCGCATCGAAAAACGCATCCGCATTCCGGGCACCGTCGGGGCCGAGAAGTAATGGGCGCCCTCGACCTGTCGTTCCTCAACTGGGAGCTGGTGACCAACTTCCTCATCAAGGGGTTCGTGTTTAGCATCCAGCTCACGCTGATCGCCATGGTGGGCGGCATCATATTCGGCACCGTGCTCGCCATGATGCGGCTGTCGGGGCGCAAATGGCTGGCACTGCCGGCGGCCACCTACGTCAACACCATGCGCTCCATCCCGCTGGTGATGGTGATCCTGTGGTTCTTCCTGCTCATCCCGTTCCTGGTCGGCAAGCCGATCGGCGCGGAGCTGTCGGCCATCATCACGTTCACCGTGTTCGAGGCGGCCTACTACTCGGAGATCATGCGCGCCGGCATCCAGTCGGTGTCGCGCGGGCAGGTGAACGCCGGCTATGCGCTCGGCCTCACCTACGGCCAGTCGATGCGCCTCATCGTGCTGCCGCAGGCCTTCCGCAACATGCTGCCGGTGCTGTTCACGCAGACCATCATCCTGTTCCAGGACACCTCGCTGGTGTACGCCATCGGCGCCTACGACATGCTCAAGGGGTTCGAAGTGGCGGGCAAGAACTTCAACCGCCCGGTGGAGGCCTACCTGCTGGCCGCCGTGGTGTACTTCATCATCTGCTTCTCGCTCTCGACCGTCGTCAAGAGGCTGCAGGCGAAGATCGCGATTATTCGATGACGCACCTCCGTTACCGAGTCCACACTCCAGGGTCGCCCACATGATCGACATCAAGAACGTATCGAAATGGTATGGCGCATTTCAGGTCTTGACCCACTGCACCACCAATGTCAAGAAGGGTGAAGTGGTAGTGGTGTGCGGGCCTTCGGGTTCGGGCAAGTCCACGCTGATCAAGTGCGTCAACGCGCTGGAACCCTTCCAGGAGGGCGAGGTCGTCGTCGACGGCGTGTCGGTGGGCGCGGCGGGCACCGACCTGCCGAAGCTGCGCGCGCGGGTGGGCATGGTGTTCCAGAATTTCGAGCTCTTCCCGCACCTGTCCATCACCGAGAACCTGACCCTGGCGCAAACGCGCGTGCTCGGCCGCAACGAGCAGGAAGCGCGCGACAAGGGCATGAAGCTGCTCGAGCGCGTGGGCCTCAAGGAGCAGGCGGCGAAATTCCCCGGACAGCTCTCCGGCGGCCAGCAGCAGCGTGTGGCCATTGCTCGGGCGCTGGCCATGGACCCGTTGTGCATGCTGTTCGACGAACCCACCTCGGCGCTCGATCCGGAAATGGTGAACGAGGTGCTCGACGTCATGGTGCAGCTGGCGCAGGAAGGCATGACCATGATGTGCGTGACCCACGAGATGGGCTTTGCGCGCAAGGTGGCCAACCGCGTCATCTTCATGGACCGCGGCGAGATCGTCGAGGACGCCACCAAGGAGGAGTTCTTCGGCAAGCCGCGCTCCGAGCGCGCGGTGCAGTTCCTGTCGAAAATCCTCCAGCACTGAGCGGCATTCGGCGCTGCAATCAATGGCACTGATCCGCCTGCGGCGTAGCGCCGCAGCCGTCGGCCTCGTTGTCGTCGCGCTCACCACGCTCTGCGCCACCGGGAACGGCGCAGCGCAGGATGCGGCGCCGGAAGCGAGCAGCGGCCGAAAAGAGAACGCTCTGGTCACGGCGCGCCGGCACATGATCGTCGCCGCGCACCCGCTGGCCGCCGAGGCCGGGCGGGAAATACTGCGCGCCGGCGGCAATGCCGTGGATGCCGCGATTGCCGCGGTATTCGTGCTCAATGTCGTGGAACCGCAATCCTCGGGCATTGGCGGCGGCGGCTTTCTCATCCATTTCGAACGCAGGTCGCGCGTGCTCTCTGCATGGGACGGGCGCGAGACCGCCCCGCATGCCGCGCAGGCCGACCGCTTCCTGCGTCCCGACGGCAGGCCGCGGCCCTTTGGCGAAGCCATCGCCTCGGGACTGTCGGTGGGCACGCCCGGGCTGGTGGCGATGCTCTATGCGGCGCACCGGGCGCACGGAACAAAGGCAGCACACGGCCCTGCATCGACGCCCGCAGAGAGAGCGGCGCAGCGAGCAGGCACGCAGCCCGGCCCTGCGTGGGTGCGCTTGCTCGCACCCGCCATTCGCGTTGCACGCGAGGGCTTCGACATTTCACCACGACTCGCCACACTGATCGCCCAAGACCGGCTGCTATCCAGGAGTCCCAGCGCGCGCAGCTACTTCTTTCACGACGACGGATCACCCAAGCGCGCCGGCGAACGCCTGGCCAATCCGGAACTCGCCAGCGTGCTCGAGCGCATCGCTTATGAAGGGCCGGAAGCCTTCTATCGCGGCGAAGTGGCCGCCGCCATCAGCGCCGCCGTGCAGGGCGCGGCCATCCCCGGCGACCTGACCGAGTTCGACCTCGCCGCTTACCTTCCAATGCGGCGCACGCCGGTATGCGGCGCCTATCGCGCCTATGCCGTGTGCGGCATGCCGCCGCCCTCTTCGGGGGCGGTCGGTGTTGCCGAACTGCTGGGCCTGCTGGAGCGGCTGCCGATGCAGCAGTACGCGCCCAATTCGCTGCAAGCCGTGCACGCCTTCGCCGAGGCCGGGCGCCTGGCCTACGCCGACCGCGATCACTTCCTCGCCGACCCGGACTATGTCGATCAGCCGGTGCGGCAACTTCTCGACCGCCGCTACCTTGCCAAGCGCAGCGCGCTGATGCAGTCCGATAGAAGCATGGGCACCGCCACACACGGCGACATTGCGGGCGCGACCGCCCGCGGCGAGGACCGCACCGCGGCACTGCCCGCCACCACCCACCTCTCGGTGGTGGACGCCGCAGGCAACGCCGTGGCCCTCACCGCTTCCATCGAGTCGGCTTTCGGCAGCCGCATCATGGTGCGCGGCTTCCTGCTCAACAACCAGCTCACCGACTTTTCGCTGCTGCCAACGGTCGACGGCGTGCCGGCGGCCAATCGCGTCGAGCCGGGCAAGCGGCCGCGCAGCAGCATGGCGCCAACGCTGGTGTTCGAGCGCAACGCTGCGGTGCCGGCACTCACCGACAAGGCGCCCTCCGCGCGCCTGCGCTGGGTGCTGGGCGCGCCCGGCGGCCCGGCCATCATCAACTATGTCGCGAAGAACCTGGTCGGCCTCATCGACTGGGGACTGGACGTGCAGGCTGCGGCCGCCCTGCCCAACATGGGCAGCCGCAACCGGACCACCGAGCTCGAAGCGGGCACCGTGCTCGAAGCCCTCGCGCCGCGGCTGGAAGCCATGGGGCATCGCGTGCGCATCGATGAACAGACCAGTGGCGTGCATGCCATCGCGGTGACACGCAATGCGCCAGGCCATGCGCTCGCTGGTGGCGCCGACCCGCGTCGCGAAGGCGTGGCGCTTGGGGACTGATCACCGGCGTACCGTCATCGACATGCACCGCGGCCCGCCGTTGCAAAAGGATCGCGTGCCGTGATGGATCCGCGCATCGCCGCGCTGCTGGCGGGCAACCTGATGACCACCATGGGCATGCTGATGCTCACCGGCATGCGGGTCGAGAGGGCCGAGGATCTCGGCCTGCCGG